>CAJKLB010000004.1 GCA_905200615.1 uncultured Selenomonadales bacterium
CAGGGAGCTGTGAGGCAAAGGCAATACAACAATTTTCCCATGCGTTCTCTCTCCCGGAGGTCTCCTAAAGATATCCTTTTTTCTTTTCCAAATCTGTAACACATCATTGACAAGCCTACAGGAAAAGTTCAAAAACTAATATTTTACGATTATACGCATAGTATATGGAAAAAATAATATTAAAAATTTTTTCATGTACATAAAAAGAATTTTGTTGTATAATGTATAAAAGTATAATTGAAACAGGGAGATCTTGCGTATGCTTTTTCAAACCAGAGATAATGTAAGCTTGTGGCTGCAGATTGTTGCCGTAGCGCTTTCTATAGCAATATTGGTAACCGGAGGCTTTATGATTTTTTGGTCATGGTATTTCGGGCGCATGAGCGAAGGATCCTATATACCCAATCAAGGTGTAAATATAGGCGACGGCTCCATTACAGAAGACGGAGGAGACGGCGGACCTGATTTGGGCGAACTGGAACCTATGGTATCTGATGACCCCGCCGGGCCTACGGGAGAAACAATTCATCCCTCCGAGCTCAGCAGCTTAAAAAGTAATATTAAAAACTGGATGAATAACGGAGATCCCGTGCGCTCTAATGATGTTACAAATATTTTACTAATCGGTATGGATAATACAAATCTTTCGCAAAACTCACGTGCGGATGCAATGGTAATCTTTTCTATAAATCATAAAACCAAGACCATCACGTTAGCTTCGCTTATGCGGGATCAGTATTGCTATTTGGTATATAATAATAAGGGATCTTTTCAAAAGCTGCACCATGCCTGTGCATATGGCGGCCCCACATTGCAGATACAAATGATTGAACGCTATTATAAAGTAATTATCGATAATTATGCGATTGTGAATTTTGCGTCTTTGCCAAAGGTAATTGACGCGATGGGCGGTGTGGAAATCAATATAACCAGTACGGAAAGCGAATACATGCGGAATACCTGCGGCTTTAAAAATATAACTACCGGCGTAAATAAGCTAAGCGGACAGGAAGCGTTGATTTATATGCGTATCCGAAAGGGAAATACCGGCGGGGATACCGCTCGTGTAAACCGTCAGCAAACGGTCATCAAACAAATGCTGGCTCAGGCTAAAAGCTACGGTGTTACAACGATGATATCGGTTATCAATTCCATAATTCCTTACATCCGTACCGGACTCAGTTCTACCGATATTTTAGGCTATGCCACCACGGCTTTAACCGATGGTTGGTTGGATTATGAAATTAAACAGGTTACTTTGCCGGACGATGATTGTTCCGTTGGTTTTACAAATAGTGAAGACGAGCTTTGGTATTGGAAAGTGGATTTTCCTGTTGCGGCTCAAAAATTACAGATGGCTCTTTACGGAGAAACCAATATCGAGCTGGAACCGGGCAGAAAGAGCTGGATATAAAATACAGAGATCTTCGGCAACGAAAGGCGTTCATCGCCGGCTTCAACGCAATAATTAAAATTTATATTGAAATGCTTGTTTATAAATCCCTGAAAGTTCTTTTATTTTCAGGGATTTTTTATTACAGCCAAAAACAGTGTCAGAAAAATATTGTGAAAATATCTTAATTTTTTCATTTGATAGCAACAAGATAAGATTCAATCATTCCATAAAAATTTTTCCGCTATAAAAAAAGAAAATGTTCGTCTTATTTTTATAATAGAATTAATTTCTATGTCTTCTTTTGGGTAAAGCTAACAGCTTTTTGCTTTCTCTTCCTTTCAAAATAAAGAGTGGGACATTTGCCCACTCTTACAAAAAATATTATACAAACTAAATATCTCTTTAAAATTTCTATTTTTAAAATAGTTTTTGTTTTTCCTGCATATTTGTGCAAAAAATATTTTGTTTTTAAATACCACTTTTTCCGTGCGGCCGCAACAAATTAACCAAAGCTCTTCTATTCTTGTTTAAATCCAAAAACATTTTTCACACCGAAATAATGTATGCTTTGGCAAATTACGCAATAGGTTGGAAAATCAAATTCTCGACTTGCACGTCTTCCCATCCCTTCGCGGCGGGATCGTAATACACCGTTATCGATTTTTCCGCTACGCCGAACGTAAAACGGTTTAATCCCTCCGGTATATCGCCTAAAAATGTTACGCTCTTTAACCCGGAACATCCGACAAAAGCAGCGTCTCCAATTTTTTTCAAACTTTTGGGAAAAGTGACGGTCTCCAGCGCGGTACAGTTATAAAACATACTGTTTCCCAATGTGGTAACGCCTTCCTCCAGAATCAGCGAGATCAGAGCCGTATTCCCTGCAAAATGCCCGTTACCGGCATCTCCCCAGCTTTCGATATTGCCGGTTATGCGTACCTCCTCCAGCGCCGAACAGTATTGAAAAGCCTGAGCGTCAATTTTTTTAACCGTTCCTGGAATCGTGATCCTTTTCAGCCCGGAATACTCAAAGGCACGAACATCTATGGACTCCACGCTCTCGGGAATTTCAATTTCCTCAAGCGCCGGGCAGTGACTGAAGGCGCCGGAACTGATCGTTTTGATGCCCTTCTGCAAATGCACTGTTTTTAATGTTTTGCAATTTTGAAAAGCATAGGAATAATTGTTTATAGCCGCCGGTATCGTTACCTCTTCTATTTGGCTTTCACTGAAGACGGTCGCTTCTATTCTAACAGGGAACCCATCGATTTTATCCGGAAAAACGAGCCTGCTGTCGGATCCGGTATACTTTGTGATAACCGCGATATCCTTTATTATTTCATATTCAAAATCTCCCTCAATTTTTGCGGTAGGAATGGGCGCCGTCTCGTCGTTTCCGGAGCCAATAGGCCTGAAAACCAAATCCTCGATTTCCGCATCCTCCCATCCTTTGGCCGCGGGATCATAGTATACGATGATCGGCTTTTTTCGCTCGGCATTCAGCGTATAGCCTTGCAGATCTTCCGGCTTATCGCCTAAAAACGTTACGCTTTTCATTGAAGAACATCCGGAAAACGCCGAAACTCCAAGGTCTGTCAGGCTCTTGGGAAAGGTTACACTCTCCAGCGCGGTACAGCTGATAAATGAATACGGGCCTATTTGGGTAACGCCTTCGTCTAAAATAAGGGTGGTCAGGGCGGGATTTTCCGCAAACTGTCTGTCAAACAGCCAGTTTTGTATATCGCCTGTAAGATGAACCTCCTCCAGGGCGGGGCAGCGGTAAAACGCATAGCCTTCAAGCGTCTGGAGATTTTTAGGCAGTTTAACCTTTTTCAGCCCGGATAAAGCGAAGGCTTCTGCACCTATTTTTTCTATACTCTCAGGAAATTCGATTTCCTCAAGCGCAATGCAGTTTTTGAACGCACCGCCATCAATCAATTGCAATCCTTTTTTCAAGTGAACCTTTTTCAGGGTGTTACACTCTGAAAAGGCATAGCTGTATTCCTGAACGGAGGCTGGAATGGTCACTTCCTCCACATTGCTTTGGGTAAAAGCGTTTTTCCCAATGGCGCAAACCGGCACCCCCTCGATCTCATCGGGAATGACAACGCTGGTATCGGAGCCGATATATTGGGTGATAGCTACGGTATTTTCAGTGATTTCATATGTAAAATCACTGGCCGGATTTGCATGAGGGCCACAGCTGACACCGGAGATTATGAAGACGGCGATCAGAAAAGAGGCAAACAGCTTTTTCATAAAAACAAACTCCTTATATGAGCTTTTCTAATTGCATTATAATACTTTAATTTTTAAAAATCAATATTTTATCGGTTGCAAACAAAATCGAAGCGAAAGATGTCTGATCCTATTATATATTCTGACTTCCGAAATACAACTTTTTTGAAAGTCAGTTGTTTATTTTCCATCTGCAATATAGCAAAACAGTTCTGAAGGACATGCAGTTCTATTATTGCAATACTTGCAGAAGCTTTCCCTGTTTCTCCGTTTCTTTTCTATCGGAAGATGTATACAAGGCAGCAATTTTACAGCCTTTTGAATGAATAAATTTTATTTCCTCTTTCGTAAGACATTTTTCACCGGTAAGATATTTTCCCCAAAAATTAGGGTATGCTTTATTACGTACCACCCATTCAAATTGAGAAAGATTGTTTTGAAGAATGTCATTAGCCAGAATTTTAGAATCTACGCCAAACAAAAGTTGTTCAGACACTGTGGTTACTCTTTTTTCGTTTCCCCTATTGAATTCAAAAGCTATAATATTTGTTGTTTGTTTTCCAGCACCTTTACATGCCATTTTTTCTTTTTTGCTTTTGATTTTTTACTTGTTTTACAGCTGCAAGTATAGTATATAAAATAAACCGGACAAAATCCGTCCGGTTTAAAAAATTTTCCAGGTATCTATTATATCGCGTCAAATAAACTGATTTGCTGGCTTTTCGGCAGCTCACGCAGGCAACCGCAGTTTTCCAGCGCCTGCAGAAGCGTGCTGGAAAGTTTGGTACGGGAAAGCAGGTCATCCTGCGATTTGAACGGTTCAGCGGCTCGTGCCTCTACAATGGAATACGCAGCCGTCTCTCCCAATCCCGGCACCGCGTTCAGCGGCGGCCGAATCCGATTATCGTCCGTTACAGTAAAGTTCAGCGCCTGCGATTGATAAATATCGATATCCGCGAATTCAATGCCGCGCATCTTCATCTCCAGCGCTATTTCCAGCATTACAAGAATTCCCTTTTCCCGTGGATTCAGATTGGGACGGGAATGATAGTCTTCAATCAGTCGCTTCAGCTGCTGGGGAGAATCCTTGGCCACGCTGATTTCAAAATCGTCGGCCCGCACGGTAAAATAGGTGGCGTAATACTGAAGAGGCTTATACACCTTAAACCAAGCGATACGAATCGCCATGGTCACATACGCCGCCGCATGGGCTTTGGGAAACATATATTTGATCTTATGGCAGGAATCAATAAACCATTCGGGAATGCCATGTTCACGAATTGCCTTCTCGTTCTCCGGCGGAACCCCCTTGCCCTTGCGCACCAGTTCCATGGTTTTAAAGGACATCAGCGCGTCGCAGCCCTTTTGGATCAAGGTATTCATAATATCCTCACGGGTACAGATACACTCGCCGATTGTCGCGGTGCCGCTGTCAATCAGTTCTTCGGCGTTGCCGGTCCACACGTCGGTGCCGTGGGAAAGGCCGGAAATTTTAATGAGATCCGAAAACGTCTTGGGTTTCGTCTTAACCAGCATTTTTCGGGTAAAAGCGGTTCCGAATTCAGGAATGCCGAAGGTGCCCACAGGAGAGCCGATGTCCTCCTCTGTCACCCCTAAGGACTTGGTGGAAAGGAACAAATCCATCACCTTGGGATCATCCAGCGGAACGTCCTTTTTCGCGTCGATTCCCGTAAGATCCTCCAGCATACGGATGACCGTGGGATCGTCGTGTCCGAGGATATCCGCCTTTAAAATCGTATCATGCAGCGATTCAAAGGTAAAGTGCGTGGTAATAATTCCTTTTTCCGGATCATTGGCCGGATACTGCAACGGTGTAAATTCATTGATGTCATAGGCTTTTGGCAAAATAACCACACCGCCGGCATGCTGTCCTGTCGTGCGCTTCACCTCGATACAGCCGTTGGCCAGGCGCAGGATCTCGGCCATGCGCGGCTTGCCCAATCCATATTCCTCGCAGTATTTTTTTGTGTATCCGATCGCCGTTTTATCAGCCACACCGCCGATGGTACCGGCGCGGAACACATATTTTTCCCCAAAAAGCTCTTCAATATATTTATGTACCACCGGCTGATATACGCCGGAAAAGTTTAAATCGATATCGGGAACCTTATCACCGTCAAAGCCCATGAACACCTCAAAGGGAATATTAAAGCCCAGCCGCAGAAGCTCTGCGCCGCATTTGGGGCACTTAGCCTTGGGTAAATCGATGCCGCAGTCATATTTTTGCAGATCAATATCAAAATCGGAATACTGACACTCGGGGCAAACGTAATGCGGCGTAAGTGGGTTGACCTCGGTAATATTGGCCATTGTAGCCGCGAAGGAAGAACCCACGCTGCCCCGGGAGCCTACCAGATAACCGTCGGAAAGCGATTTTTTCACCACCTTGTGGGCAATCAGGTACAAAACCGCATATCCGTGCTTGATAATAGCCGTCAGTTCTTTTTCCAGCCGTTTGGCCACGATCTCCGGCAGAGGATCACCGTAAAGGGCTTTCGCGTTGGCCTCACACATCTCACGCAGCTCCTCTTCGGCGTTGTCCATCTCCGGCGTATAGAGGTGATCCCGGGGAAAAGACTCCATTTTTTCACACTGATCGGCAATCATACGAGGGTTTTTTACCACGATCTCATATCGTTTTTCTTCGGGGAGATAATAGAATTCATCCAGCATCTCCTGCGTGGTACGGTAATACAGCGGCGCCTGGATATTCGCTTCGGGATACCCTTCGGCACACTGAATGATGCTGCGGAACACGGCGTCCCGGGGCAGAAGATAATGCACATCGCCCGTAGCGATCACAGGCTTATTCAGCCTTTCCCCCAATTCAATGATTTTTTTGTTCAGCTCGATCAAATGCTCTTGATCTCTTACCGCGCCTTCACGCACCAGAAATTCATTATTGCCTAAGGGCTGCACCTCTAAATAATCATAGAACCGGGCGATCTGCTCCAATTTCTGATCCGATACGCCACGAATCATAGCTCGGTACAGTTCGCCGGCCTCGCAAGCCGAGGCAATCAGCAAGCCTTCCCGATGCTCCTGCAAAAGCGACCGCGGAATTTGCGGGCGCTTGCGGCGCAGGTGATGCAGATGCGATTCAGTAATTAAAGAATACAGATTGAATAATCCTTTTTTATTTTTGGCGTAAATAATAATATGATAGCTATCGCCGTTATCGGTGGTCATTAGCTTATTCAGCTCACCCACGGTGTGGGCTTGCTTTTCTTCCAGCAGTTCCAGCAGCCTGCGGAGCACCACCGCGGTGATCTCGGCTTCTTTTAAAGCATTGGTGATTTGTCCGGCTTTGATTTCCAGCGCGTCGCATACTTTGCTGAACTTTCCGCTTTTTATATTGGGAATCAGTTCACGGGAAAGCCGCAGCGTATCGATACCGGGCAGCTCCATCTCTATTCCCGCGGCAGCCCCCTGCGTGCGCAAAAAGGCCATAGAAGCCCCCAGGCCGTGGCTGACCAGTACACAGCCTTTGGCATATTCGGCGAACGCCGTTATCACCGATGCGATTTCCGGCGCGGCATCCAAATTCCCCATTGAAATATTGGCTTCCTCCAAAATCTTTTCACTCACCCGGCAATGCGGATTGGCATAAGAATGAAAAGTCTTTTCCTGCAGTACTCCGTTTTCATAAATGCAGGCGCCCAGCTCAAGAATCCGTCCCGTCAGCGCGCTGCTGCCGGTAGTACGCAGAGTATATACGCAATATTTAATATCTTTTAAAAGCGTCTTTTCCTGAAGTCCCGTAACCAACGGATTATCGTCCAAAAGATACCCTTCCACGCCAAAAATCAGCTTGATATCCGCTTTGAGCTTGCCGATGGCCGCCTCCATATCCGGAAAGGCCTGCACCACCCCGTGATCGGTAATGGCAACGGTATCATGTCCGTACTGCATCATCAGCTTAACCAGCTGTTTGGGGTCTACAACGCCGTCCATCTGGCTCATTTTAGTATGCAGATGCATTTCAATGCGCTTTTCCTCAGCGGTATCGGTGATTTTTTCCTGTTTGACCGGAATGATATTATACGGGGAGATCACCAGTTCACCGGCGCCGTAAGTATCCACCATACAGTTGCCGTAAACCGCTACGTGTCCCTCTACCGTTTCATTTAATTCCTGCGCGACCTCATTGGTGGTATAAATTTTGCAGTTAATTGAAGAAGTATAATCCGTGACGGCAAAGAAAAAAATCGTATGTTTGCCGTCGCGCAGCTCTTTCATCTCCCGGTTGATGACATCCCCGCAGATTGTCACTCTTCCGCTGATATCGGTAAGCGCTTTGATGGGCGTAATTTCCTTTAGGGCAAAGCTCTTTCCGTAAAACGCCGAGCCATCCTTCGACGCCGCCTTAGTGCCCTTGGGAGGTTTGGTTTTTGCTTTTTCGGCAGGCTTAGTTTCCCGTGCGCTAGCGGCTGCCTCACGGCTCAACCGTGCCATACGCTCCCGATATCGAGCCAGAGCGGAATCCTCCGTATCGGCGGAAATTCCACGGTCGGCGGATTCTTCTGTTTCTATAGGAGCATACTCCTCTGTCGGCTCAGGAGCATCCTCCGGAGGGGGAACAAAGGCGTAAACATCTTCCTCTGGGGTAAAATCATCGCTTGCAGGCCGCGGCGGCGCGGGAATCGGTTCACGTGCCTGTTCCATAAAAACAGTAACGGTCACATCCTTAGGCACAATCTTTTCCACCGCGGTATGCAGGCATGCATCTTCTTTTTCCGAAAGCGGAGAAAGCGAAGAAAAAAACAGCTGCCAATCCGCCGCATCATCTGAAATCACAGCCTTTTCAAACTCTATTTTATCCGCTATAGTGCCGTCTAAAATGGCGCAAAGCGCATGCATAAATTTTGAATTCTGTTTTGATAAGGTCACTGACATACTGCTTCTCCCACTAAAAATATTTATCTTTATTGTAGCACATTTATTGGTTTATGCCAAGCGGCAAAGGTTGAAAATACGTCCCGCTTTTATCCGTATCACAGTGAAAAATTTCCAAAAAACACAGTAAAAAAAGACCCGTATGAAGGGTTTGTTGAAACGAAAAAAGGAAAGGCAAGCCCCATATTCTCTTAAGATATCACGGCAAAGCGGCAGGCAAAAGAAAAAGTAATTTTTATCGGGCAATCCATTATCATTATCTTGAAATTCTAAGGAGTATATTCTTTTTACACGAAAGATCCTCCCTTAGCTATAAAATGCTTTCTGTCAACGACTTTGAATGCAGAAACGAAAGAAACAGTACTTACAAAACGGCCGTTTATGTGAAAAAAATTTTTTGGTGCTTCACTATCTAACGCAAAAAAAACAGCGGTTTGTTCCGCGGCATAGCGGCAAAAAAGAACTCCGTTATATTCTAATGTTTTTTAAAAAGCTGCGTAACGGAAAATTCGGTAAATGCCGTACCGGAAAGTTTTTTGAATAATGAGGTTATCAAAAAAAACGCGGCACCGGCAGAAAGAAAGCCTATCAGTGCGCCGAAAAGAACATCCGACGCGTAATGCACACAGAAGTAGATGCGCGAAAAGCCAACGGCCGCTGCCGGAAAAAAGAAAAACCAACGGAAGGATTTTTTATTGCAGAAAAACAGCGATGTCATGGCGGCAAAAGAAGCGGTAGTATGCCCCGAAGGAAAAGAAGCGTCTGTAAGCTCGCCGTATCCCAGTTCAGACCAAAAAACAAAAAAATCACTGTCAAGATCTGTATAAGGACGGGGACGATCAATCAGGTTTTTTAACAACAAATTGGTCATGACAGCACCGATAAGCATGGCCAGAAGCATGGTAAGTCCCTGTTTGCGCGTAGTTTTAAAAAAAAGCAGCAAGAATGCCGGAACAATCAACACGGAACTGCCGAAAAAGGAAAACAGTTTCATAAAAATATCTAAAAAAGGGCCGGCTTGGCTGTGATGCAGAGTATTGGCAAAAGCGGCGGCAGACGCGTCTAAAAAAGCAAAAGTTTCATTCAGCCATTGTACGATAACGTTCATTTTTCTCCTTGTTTTTCGGATTGCAGCAACCCGATCTTTGCAGGACTATAAATTTTGTTTATTATAGCATAGGAAGGGGAAAAGGACAAGTTCTCCGGAGATTTTGCCGCCGTTTCTCTGTAATGATATACGGAAAGTTTGAGATAAAATAAAAAAAGCAATGACATACTGCGGTGACTATGAAAAAAAGCCCGCTTTTCGCGGACTTTGCAGAGAAACCGATAAATCGGTTATTTTATTTTTTGCTTAAAATTCCGCAGAATTCGGGGTTCTGGGATAAGGAATCACATCGCGGATATTTTCCATGCCCGTAATATAGCGCATCATACGCTCAATGCCCATACCGAATCCGCTATGCTGACAGGTTCCGTAACGGCGTAAATCCAAATACCAGGCATAGTCCTCTTCCTTAAGACCCAGCTCATGGATTCGCTGTATCAGTACGTCATACCGTTCTTCCCTTTGGCTGGAGCCTACGATCTCGCCCAGGCCCGGGAACAAAAGATCCGTTGCGGCAACGGTTTGGTTATCGTCGTTCAGCCGCATATAAAAGCTCTTGCACTCTTTGGGATAATCGGTAACAAACACCGGACGCTTGAACACTTCATCGGCCAAATATTTTTCATGTTCCGTCTGAATTCCCGTGCCCCATTCCGGCGCGATATCAAAAGCAATACCGCTTTCATTTAAAATTTTCAGCGCCTCGCGGTAAGGAATCCGCGCAAAATCGCTTTCCACTGTACGGTGCAATTTATCAATCAAACCCTTTTCCATAAACTGATCAAAAAACGCCAGTTCATCGGGACAATGTTCCAGCACATATCGAATCACATATTTAGAAAGTGCCTCGATCGTATCCATTAAATCATTTAAATCAGCAAAAGCCATTTCCGGCTCCACCTGCCAAAACTCTGCCGCATGGCGGGGAGTATTGCTGTTTTCAGCCCGAAAACACGGTCCAAAGGTATACACCTTGCGGAATGCCCAGCAAAACGGTTCCACATTGAGCTGTCCGCTTACCGTCATAAAAGCTTCCTTGCCAAAGAAGTCCTTTGACCAATCCACATGTCCGTCCTCTCTGCGAGGCGGATTTTCCGCATCCATAGAAGTAATCCGAAAGACCTCACCGGCTCCTTCGCAGTCACTGGTGGTAATGCAGGGCGTAGCGATATAGACGAATCCGTTCTCCTGCAAAAAACGGTGTACGGCATAGGTCAGTACCGAACGAACCCGAAACACAGCCGTAAACGTATTGGTACGGGGACGAAGATGCGCCACCGTGCGCAAATATTCAAAAGAATGTTTCTTTTTCTGTATAGGAAAATCCGGTTCACTGGTGCCGTGAATCACGATATTAGACGCCTTGATCTCCAGCGGCTGGCGCGCGCCGGGAGTCAGAACCACATCGCCCTCCACAATCAGACAGGCTGAAACATTCTGCTTTTCTATCATATCAAAATTTTCAAGGCTGCGGTCAAACACTACCTGAATATTTTTTTGGCAGGTACCGTCGTTCAGCTCGATAAAGCCGAAATCCTTAGAGGCCCGTATCGTACGTACCCAGCCGGCCACCGTTACAGGGCCCGGCTGCATAGCGCTGTAAATTTCCTTTACAAGATTTGTTTTCATATCCATCCCTCTTTTTGCATATGTATCGATTATTATAAGCCGAAAAAGCCGTATTTGTCAAACTATTCGCTCAGCTTAGAAAGAAAGCTCTTTAAAAGGGGAGAGCGCGGCGATGAAAATACTTCTTCCGGCACACCTTCCTCCTCAATTACGCCGCCGGCCATAAAAATCACCTTATCGGCTACTTCCCGCGCAAACTGCATTTCATGGGTAACCACAATCATCGTAGAGTTGCTGTCCTTTAACGAGCGTATCACCTTCAGCACCTCTCCGGTCAGTTCGGGATCCAGCGCGCTGGTTGGTTCGTCAAAGCAAAGGATATCCGGCTCCAGCGCCAAGGCCCGCGCGATCGCCACCCGCTGCTGCTGACCGCCCGAGAGCATGCACGGATAATAGTCCACTCTATCCGAAAGCCCCACACGTTGAATCAGCGACAATGCCTTTTTTTCGATATTCTCAGGCGTATCCCGTTTTAACAGACGGGGGGCAAGCGTTATATTTTGCAGCACATTATATTGCGGAAACAGATTAAATGACTGAAATACTAACCCGAAGTGCAGACGGTTTTCTCGAATTTCCGCTTCCTTATACTTTCGTTTAGCGCCGCCTTCAAAAATAACTTTTCCGTCTACGGAAATTGTTCCGCTTTCGGCAAATTCCAGGAAATTGAGACACCGCAGCAGCGTTGTTTTGCCGCTTCCGGAGGAACCGATAATAGAAAGCACCTCTCCCTTTTCCAAGGAAAAACTGATTTCCTTAAGCACCTCTGTCTTTCCGAAGTTCTTTTTTAAATTCCGTACCTGTAGGATTGACATAGACTTCCCCCTTTTACTGAAAATAACTCAGTTTCTTTTCCATATATCCGAAAAGAAGCGTCAAAATACCGCTGAAAGCAAGATAAAAAATTCCCGTGGCAAACAGCGGCCACATCAGGCCGTCGCTCTTGCGGAAAGCATCTCCTATATAAATCAATTCCAAAAAACTGATGGTTTTGGCGATAGAAGTATCCTTTACCAGCGTAATAATCTCATTGCTCATCGGCGGAATAATGCGTTTAATCACCTGCTTCAGTGTTATTTTAAAGAAGATCTGGGATTTTGTCATTCCCAGCACCTGACCGGCCTCAGACTGTCCTTTGGAAATACTTTCGATTCCGCCACGGTAAATTTCCGAAAAATAGCAGGCGTAATTGATAATAAAAGTAACGGCTGCCGCCCAAAGGCGGTCATCCTCCACATCGGCCCAAATGTTATGGCCTATCAGCCCCGGACCGTAAAAAACGATAATGACCTGCAGCATCAGCGGTGTTCCGCGTACAATCCAAACAATGGTTTTTACCAAATACTTCAGCGGCCGAAAGCGGCACATAGAGCCAAAAGACAGAATGAGTCCCAACGGCAACGCCCCCAGCAGGGTAAGGGAGAAAAGCTCCAGCGTTCTTAAAAAGCCCTGACACAGCGCAAGCATTACTTCCTGAAACATAGTTTTACCAATCCTTACAAATATTATAAGCAACGCGCAAAGGCAGAGAGGTATGCTCTCTGCCTAAGCCCGTTGCAAAAAAGTCTGATGATCTCAGCTTGAAAACCCCGTTTTAAAACCATCACAGTTATTTCTGTTCAATAATGGATTCCTGCACACCGTATTCTTTTGCCTTGGTCATTAAAGACCCGTTATTATAGGAATCTACAAAGAATTGATTCAGCATTTGCGCCAGATCAGAACCTTTGCGGAATCCTACGCCGTATTCTTCGGAATTCAAAGAAAGCGTATAGGTTAAATCCTCATAACTGGTACCTTCACCGATCATCGCGCCGGCCATTAAAAGATCGATAACACAAGCATCGGATGTTCCCGCCTTTACCTCGGTAAGTGCGTCGGCCTGTGCTGTAAGTCCTACATATTCATAGCCCAGTGCTTTCAGTTCTTTTTCACCCGCCGAACCGCTTTCAACGGCAAACTTTAAATTTGCCATCTCTTCGATGCTTTGATAGGCATCGGCTTTATCCTTGGGAACAACCACAACCTGCGCATTTTTGCAGTACGCATTAGAGGTTTCCATACCGTTCAATACCTCATCATTCAGCGTCATGCCGTTCCATACACAGTCAATATTTTTGCCGTTAAGCTCCATAATTTTGCTGCCCCATTCAATAACAACAAATTCAGCCTTTACACCGAGGCTTTCTGCAAAAGCACTGGCCATATCGGCGTCAAAGCCGATCCAATTGCCGTTTTCATCCTTATAATCCATCGGTTTAAATTCAGTAATCCCGACAACCAGCGTGCCCTTTTCCTTTACGTATTCCGAATCGGTCTGGGTACCGTTCTCCTGGGCACAGCCGGCAAACGCGGCCAACGCCATAACGGCCACAAGCATTAAAACAAGAAATCTTTTCACAGCGGTCACTCTCCTATCAATTTATCGCTTTATTGTGCTAAAGCATTTTATCTGTTCGTATCATACGATACATTGCACGGTTTGTCAATCATTTTTTTATAAAAACAAAAAAATTTCTGCACCGGAAATGTTCCGCCGCAGAATTATTAAATAAAAAACATTTCTTAAAAGAATTGGCCTCGGCACGCGGATTCAGATTTTGCCGTGGCACTCCTGTTTATATTCCAAATAACCTTCTAAAGAATCTCTGTCGCTGATCGTTAAGGCGTCAAAGCCGTAATACTCCATAAAAGCCGAAAGAATACAGCCTCCGTAAACAATAATATCCGCCCGATCCGCAAATTCTCCCATATATTTTTCCCGCTGCCGCAGGGACATTTGCGCCAAAGTCTGCCATTGTCGGTCCAATTGCTCTTTTGGCAGAACACATCCCTGAATTTTCTCAGGACAATACGTTTGATACCCCAAACACAGCGATGCCAGCGTAGTGGGCGTTCCGCTGACGCCGATCAAACGCGTCGCTCCACGAATTCCGGTATTCTCATAGCCAGGAAGAAAATTTTCGCGCAAATATTTTCCAACCGCATCCGTAAGATCTTTTTGCGCATACATGAAAAATTTTTCTTTCAGCCTGACGGCACCGATTTTTTGCGAGCATGCCGAAAATTTGCCGGAAAATCTGGTAACGACTTCGGTAGATCCGCCGCCGATATCCAACACGCCTGCTTCGGGATATCCCGCGGCTGCCCCAAGATAGGCAATTTCCGCTTCGGTTTCTCCGGAAATAACCTCAGGAAGGATTCCGCACTGCGCGTATACCTTTCGGCAGAACTCCTCCTGATTTTGCGCTTCCCGCACCATGGCTGTAGCATAAATATAAATATTTTCATCTGCCGTGCCCAAGTTCCGCGCGGCTTGTACAAAATCGCCGACGGCGCAGACTGTACGCGTCATCGGCTCCTGCTGTATATGATTTTCCCCGCCGATTCCTTCGCCCAGACGTGTGGTCTTTAACGCTTTGTGAAGCCTCGTCTGCCGCCTGCCCTCCGTTAAAGCTACATACAGCCGTACCGAATTGGTTCCGATATCAATGACGGCTTTTTTCATTCTTCTTCCACCACGTCCACCCGCGTCTCGCCTTCCTGCACCATGCCGAAATGACTGCGCATGTATTTATCAATATAATCCAGCGTATTTTTATCCTCAATATTTTCTATCATTTTTTGGTATTCTTCCTCAAGCCGAGTATTTTCTTCCTGCATAATGCGAATCTGCTCCCGCTGTTTGGCAAGCACAATTTCCTGATTAATGTACATATAGCAAAAATATCCCAGCAAACCCACAAGCACCAATGCCGCGCCGATACGCAGATATCTGGGTCTTCTCTTTTTTCTGCCGGCCATGAACGCTGCTCTCTCCTTTACTTGAACAGGCGCTTAACGCCGCCCAGCGACGCAAGCTTTCTATATAAATTATATATAAAACCGGCAAAAAAGTCTATAAAAATTTTAATAAAGTACCCTGAAGTTGCCCTTTCCATAGAAAAACCGGCGAAAATCCCCAAAAAGAAAAACCATTGCAATTCTCCTTTATTGCCCACATAGGCAAAAAAAGCGGTAGATAGCAAAAAGAACAGTGAAAAAAGCAGATCCGAAATATGAATCAGCACGCCTTTTCGGTTACGCCTGAACAAATAAAAGAAATCATATACCAGCCCCTGCAGGATACCGCAGCAAATAAACAGCAAAAACAGCGGTGCCTGCCGGCTGCTTTCAAACAATCTCATTTAAAAAGCCTGGAAAAAATTCCGCCTTTACTTTCTGTATCGGAATATTCCACGCCATTGATAAAACCATCCACTACCATTACGCCGTTATCAAGATCCAATCTGGAAATATGTAAATTCTGGCCATACACCGCCACGCCGCTGTTTTCACATCTGGCGCATACCTCACTTTCATCAAAGCTGTCTACCCGAACAATCCCGCTTAGTGTGATCCGTTCACGGTTTTCGATACTCACGCTGCTGCGAGTACCCGCCTGGCGCCTTACTTCTGTCAGTTCATTCATCGTTTCATCCTCCTTTTTGTTAAAATTTATGCATGAAAAGACCGGGTTATTCCGTTTCTTTTTGGCGTTAATTTTGTTGCGAATAATCAAAATATATAATATAAAGAACTATGAAATATACTTTTGTTTTACCCGATGAAAGTGCTACCTGCGCACTGGGAAAAAAAATTGCACAAAATTTAAAAGGCGGCGCCTTTATCGCTCTGCAGGGAGGCCTGGGCGTGGGAAAAACCGTATTTGTAAAAGGGCTTGCCCAAGGCTTGAACATCTCCCAGCGTATAACCAGCCCTACCTTTCCTATTATGTGCCAATACTTCGGCACAAGAGAATTGTGCCATTTTGATCTTTACCGTGTGACCGAAGACGATTGCTATGATATGGGCTTTGATGATTTCTTTTTTGATCCGTCTGTTATCTGCGCGGTAGAATGGAGCGAACGTCTTCATGATTTGCCTGTGCATACGCTTATCGTCAAACTTTCCGTCAATAACGACGGGTCTCGGCAGGCGGAAATTACCGATGACAAAGGTCTTTTAAAGGGGGATATATGAATATACTTGCCATTGATACCTCCAGCATCTATGCCTCCTGCGCACTGCTGGCAGAAGGTGAGATCCGCAGTGAAGTCACCGTCAATAACGGACTGGTTCATTCGCGTTCGCTGATGCCCATGATTGAGCAATGTCTGCAGCAGACCGATACCGATATCAGCCAAATTGATGTTTTTGCCTGTGTAGCGGGACCGGGGTCCTTTACCGGTGTTCGTATCGGCGTATGTACTCTTAAGGGATTGGCGCAGGCTTTAAAAAAGCCGTGTTTTGCTGTCAATACTTTAGATTGTCTGCGGCAAAATCTTCCCTTTGCCCCAACGGTTTGTCCTATTATGGATGCTCGGCGGGGGCAGGTCTACTGTGCCATATATGAAGAAAAAAGCATACTATTAAACAGCAGCGCTATGGCTATGGAAGACTTGCTGACATTGCTGAAAGAAAAAAACACGGTATTTTTAGGCGACGGTGTAAAAGCATACCGCGAAACCATCTCAGCCGTACTGAAAGAGCGGGCGTCGTTTGCTCCGCCGCACCTGAATTATACACGGGCCGCCGCCGCCGCTTTTTTAGCTTGGCAGGCGGCAAAAGAAAACAAACTGGTTCCCGCGGCGGCGCTGAATGCGATCTATCTGAGAAAACCACAGGCGGAAAGAGAATATGCAGCAAAACATAGCCAAACTTGAAGAAAAATTTCTTGACGGGTTACTCCAAATAGAAAACGAAAGCTTTTCCCATCCGTGGTCACGCGAAGCCTATTTGGCAGAGCTGAAAAATCCCATGGCGCATTATATCGTGCTTACACAAGAGGACACCGTTGTTGCCTACGGCGGTTTTTGGCAGATTCTCGACGAAGGGCATATTACCAATATCGCGGTAAAAAGAAGCGAGCGTAAGCGCGGCTTAGGAACCGCTTTAATGCAGGCGCTGCTTTCAGAAGCGCAAAAGTTAAAAATTCGGGCGCTTACTTTAGAAGTTCGTGTGTCCAATACGGCCGCGCAAAACTTGTATCAAAAATTCGGTTTTCAAAGCGCGGGCGTTCGCCCGGGCTATTATCCCGACGGTGAAAGTGCCGTCATCATGTGGCGGGAGGAACTCTATTGCTGACAACTGTAAACGGATATTCCATCAATTACGAGCAACTGGGAAGCGGACCCGATCTGCTGATGCTGCATGGCTGGGGCTATGACCTTACGCTTTTAAAGCCTATGGCAAAAGCGCTGTCCGCCTCCTTTCGGGTAACACTGGCCGATATGCCCGGACACGGACTTTCACCGGAGCCGCAAAAGGCTATCAACGTATTTGATTATGCAGAGCTTGTATACGGTCTGCTGCAAACGCTGCGTATTGAAAGCACTTATCTTATAGGCCACTCTTTCGGCTGCCGGTTAGCCATTATTTTAGCGGCAAAGCACCCGGAAAAAATAAAAAAAATGGTGCTCTGCGGGGCAGCAGGCGTTTTGCCCAAGCGCAGCGCGTCATACTATATAAAAATATACCGCTATAAAATAAGTAAATTCTTTATAAAGACCTTTGCAAAAAGCAAACTTGAAAAATGGCAAAAAAGCAAAGGCTCGGAGGACTATCAAAAGCTGTCTCCGGTTATGAAAGCAAGCTTTTCGGCCATTGTGAATCAGGATCTTACGCCGATGCTCAAAGAAATCCAGGCGCCGGTATTTTTAATCTGGGGGGAAAACGACTCCGCTACCCCGCTGTATATGGCGCAAGTGATGGAGCGGGAAATTCCCGACTGTGCGAAGGTTGTCTATTCCGGACGCACACATTACGCCTTTTTAGAGGAATCCGGACGTACCCTTGCCATTGTGAATACATTTTTTAAGGAGTAAATCATGGACTTTATTTTTTCCTCGCCCTATGTGATCGCGGCAAGCATCCTTTTAATTCTTTCGTTATCAGGGCTCACCCTGATCGCCGCAAAATATTACATACATATGCTGCAGCTGGAGGGATACTTTTTATCCCAATACTGTACCCATTTGTTTGCAAGGCTGAGAAGACCTTCTCTTCTTTTTCATCCGCAGCCGGCAAAAAAGCCATTAAAAATCACCGCGCGTATCATACGCTTGTATATTTGTTTGGCACTGGTTACGCTGCTGATTTCAATTTTATGCGTTTTTCTGCTGCCGGTTCCGCTGTTCCTTTTATGTATTCTGCTGCTGCCGCTGGTTTCCGTGCTTGTTCTTCTCTGCGCGCTTTTATGTCTGCCCGTTGAAAAAGCCATTGCCGCCTGGTATGTGCAGGACGCGAAAAAAAAGCTTGCTGCCAGAGATGACCTGAAAATCATCGGTATTACCGGAAGTTACGGAAAAACCAGCACAAAATTTATTCTTTCCACGATATTAAGTGAAAAATTCTCCATACTCACACCGCCTTCAAGTTATAACACTACCATGGGTGTGGTACGCGTAATCCGTGAACGGCTTCAGCCGGACGATGAAATTTTCATCTGTGAAATGGGTGCCCGCCATGTTGGGGATATCCGGAAAATCTGTTCTTTTGTGCATCCCGACGCGGCCATTCTTACCTCTATCGGTCCTCAGCACTTAGATACCTTTAAGTCCATCGAAGGCGTGAAAAAAGCAAAATTTGAGCTGATTGAGGCGCTTGGTACAAAGGGTACGGCCGTATTTTCCTCCACGGGCGAAGAAATTCTTTCTTTGTTTGAGCAGGCCGCCTGCAAAAAACTGCGCGCGGGCTTTCACAGCACCGATGACGTTTACGCCCAAAACATTTCCGTGGGCTGCAGCGGAAGCGCTTTTACATTAAAAACTTCTTCAGGACAAAGCGTGGAATGTTCTACCCGACTTTTGGGAACACATAATATTGCCAATATTACGATTGCCGCCGCCATGGCGCTGGAGTTGGGGCTGACGCTTGAGGAGATCGCCCGCGGAATCAGTAAAATTCAACCGATCGAGCATCGATTGCAGATCATTGCTTCCACGCCGGTAACGATCATCGATGATGCTTTTAATTCCAGTCCTAACGGTGCAAAAGCCGCTTTAGAAGTACTCGGTCGCTTTACCGGCCGCAGGATCATCGTAACACCCGGCTTTGTAGAATTAGGCCATCGGCAGGATCAGTATCACTTAGAACTGGGGCAGGCAATTGCCCAAAATGCCGACATTGCCATTTTAGTAGGGAAAAAGCGCGTTGAAAAAATCAAAGAAGGCATGGCGAATTTTTCCGGGAAACTATATACGGTGGCAACGTTAAAAGAGGCAACCGAAATGTTAGGCAAAATTTCAATTACGGGAGATGTTGTTTTATTTGAAAATGATCTGCCGGATAACTATAATGAATAAGGAGCTTAAATTATGTTGAACGTAGCGGTATTTTTCGGAGGAAAATCAGTTGAGCACGATGTTTCCATTGTAACGGCACAGCAGATGATACAGAATATAGACAAAAAAACGCATCGAGTAATTCCCGTATATATCACACGCGACGGGGATTGGTTCAGCGGTCCAAAACTTTCTAATATCAGAGCCTTTAAGCATTTTGATAAAGCGGACAAAAACATCACCCGGGTATATATTCCCGCGAATACCAGAGCCAAACAGCTCTATCGTTTTAACACAGAAAAACAGCTGTTTCACAAAGCCGATCCGGTATTTGCAAAGATTGACGTTGCCATTTTGGCCATGCATGGTTTAAACGGTGAAGACGGCACTCTTCAGGGGCTTTTGGAACTGGCGGATATTCCTTATACCAGCAGCGGTGTACTGGGTTCAGCCGCGGGTATGGACAAAATTCTGATGAAAGCCGCTTATATCGGCGCGGGCTTTCCGGTACTGCCCTACACCTTTTTTGATCGGGAAGGCTGGCATAAAGATTCCGATACAATTCTTGACGCCTGCGAAGCAAAACTGAGCTATCCCATGTTTGTCAAGCCCTCAAACTTAGGCTCAAGCATCGGCATCAGCAAAGCGCATAACCGAAGCGAACTGAAAAACGCCATTGAGATAGCCGCGGAATATGATCGACGAATTTTAGTGGAACAGGGCTTGGATTCTCCAAAAGAAATCAACTGCTCCGCCATGGGTTTCGGAGATGAGGTAACCGCCTCGGTTTGCGAAATGCCCTACAGCGCCGATGAATTTCTCACTTTTTCCGATAAATATCTAAACGGCGGTAAAAATCAAGCCAGTATGGAAGCTCTCGCGCGGCGTATCCCCGCTCCGATTTCCGAGGAAATGACAAAAAAAATCCAAAAGATGTCGCAAGATATTTTTAAGCTGATGGACTGCAAGGGCGTGGTGCGCATTGACTATATCTGCGATAAAAATCTGGAAAACCTTTATGTTAATGAAATCAATACCATTCCCGGCTCCCTGGCTTTTTACCTGTGGGAACCGCTGGGCATAAGCTATCAAAAGCTGATTGATAAATTAATTGATTACGCAATGCTCGCTCATAAAGCAAAAAAGAGCAATAATTTCGCTTTTGATTCCGAAATCATATCCAAATTTTCCCAGGGCAGCCAAAAAAGTGGCAAAGGATGGTTCGGGAAAACAGGAGCGGGCACATGAAACGCGCGGTAATTCTGCTGCTGAGTTTTCTTCTGCTCTTTTCCGGATGTTCTTCCGGAGAGCAGGACATTGTTCAAAACACCATTGCCAGTTATTTTGCTTTTCTTCGCGCGGGCGATTACGATTCGGCCAATACCTTGACCGTACAGGCTGATGAAGAAATTACCGCTGCTATTGAAAAAAGCCAGGTCAATGATTATATCTTTAAAGACATTACTTATGAAATTTGGGGAATCGAAAAAAATCGAGATGACGGTCTGTTCTATGTAGATATTGTTGTACGGCAGCTCAGCCTGAAAAAAGTTTACGAAAATACGGTAAAAGATTATAATGAATATATCATTCGTGCCAACGCCGAAGGAAAGAACTTTACCGATGAGGTGCTGGAAGAAAAATGGAATGAGATCTTTTTCAATCAGGTAAAACAGACCCATGACCGTACTTCCCTGCGTTGTACTCTCCCCGTAAGGATCGAAGAGGGCGCTGCCGTACTTTTCATGACAGCGCAATTCCGCAACTGTCTGTTCGGCGGAGAGCTGGACGCGATTAACGCTTTAAAAGACGCGTCATAAAAAACAGTGCCGCGGCACAAAAAGGAGGAAGAAAAACATGAACGAACTACAAACAAAATTACTGCAGCTGCTTCACGGCAACGCGAAACTGACTTCTGCTGAGCTTTCCGTTATGCTGGGCCAGCCTGAAGAAATGATTGCGGCGCAAATTGAAGAAATGGAAAAAAACGGTTTGATCATGGGCTACGGCGCGATAATCAACACCGAAATGCTCAATGACGACCGTGTAAGCGCCTTGATCGAAGTGAAAATAACGCCCCAACGTGACCGAGGGTTTGATTCTATCGCCAAGACGATCTATTCTTTTCCTGAAGTGAAGTCCTGCTACTTAATGAGCGGTGCCTTCGATTTAATGGTCATTGTAGAGGGCAAGAATATTAAGGAAGTAGCCCGTTTTGTTTCCGAGCGGCTTTCGGTACAGGATAATGTATTGAGCTGCGCCACACACTTTATTTTAAAGCGCTATAAACAAGACGGAAATATCTTTGCCGACAGTGAGAACGATACCAGACAGGCGGTGTCACCGTGAACTGGAACGATAAAATCTCCCCGAATATTCAGGCGATTCCGCCCTCGGGGATTCGAAAATTTTTTGATATTGTAAAAACGATGCCCAATGCCATTTCCTTAGGTGTAGGGGAGCCGGATTTTATTACGCCCTGGCATATCCGCGATTCCGCCATGGAATCTATCCGCAACGGAGAAACAGCTTATACCTCCAACGCGGGCACGCCCGAACTGCGCGGCGCCATAGCGGCCTATATGAAAACACGTTTTACGCTGGATTACGATCCGGCAAAAGAAATCGTGGTGACCGTGGGCGCTTCGGAAGCTATCGATCTGGCGCTGCGGGCAATTATCAATCCCGGCGATGAAGTCATCATTCCCGATCCCAGCTATGTATCCTATATGCCCAACGTAGCCATGGTATACGGCGTACCGATCCCCGTCCCCACCAAAGCGGAAGATGATTTCAGAATAACGCCCGAAGAAATTGAACAGGCTGTTACCCCCAAGACCAAGGCCATTATTCTGCCCTATCCGAATAACCCTACCGGGGCGGTCATGAACAAAGAACACCTCCGGCAAATCGCCGAGGTAATTCAAAAGCATGATCTGATTGTCATCTCGGACGAGATCTATTCCGAGCTTACGTATGGTTCAAGCCATGTTTCTATCGCGTCCATTGAAAACATGCGCCAGCGTACCATTTTAATCAACGGGTTTTCCAAGTCCTTTGCCATGACAGGCTGGCGCGTGGGTTTTGTATGCGCGCCGCCGGAGGTTCTCGCTCCTATGCTTAAAATTCATCAATATGTGATCATGTGCGCCTCTACCATGAGTCAGGCCGCGGCTGAAAATGCCCTGATATCCGGTTTTGCTGACGATTTTGCCGATATCAAAAAAATGCATGATGATTATGATATGCGCCGGCGCGTCATCTATCGGCAGCTCAATGACATGGGACTTGCCTCTTTTGAGCCCAAAGGAGCCTTTTACATATTCCCCTGTATCAAAACGACCGGACTGACCAGTGAGGAATTTGCCACGCGTCTTTTGGAAAAGGAACAGGTTGCCGTGGTTCCCGGTACCGCCTTCGGCCCCAGCGGCGAAGGTTTTGTACGGTGTAGCTACGCTTCTTCCCTAAAAAACATTAACGAAGCAATGGCGCGCATCCGACATTTTTTGGAGAATTTACATGTTTAATATTGTACTGGTAGAACCAGAAATTCCTTATAATACGGGCAATATTGCCCGCACTTGCGCAGCCGCCGGGGCTGCGCTTCATCTTGTGCGGCCGCTGGGCTTTTCGCTGGATGATAAAAATTTAAAACGCGCCGGATTGGATTACTGGCATCTGCTGGATATTCACTATTATGACAGCTTTGATCAAGTGAAGCAGCAATATGCCGACGCGCCGTTCTTTTACGCCACTACCAAAGGCGGAACCGTATATTCCGATATGTTTATGCCCGACGGCAGCTTTCTGGTTTTCGGCAAAGAAACCAAAGGCTTGCCCGAAGAACTTCTAAGAGAAAATACATCCTCCTGTATACGGATTCCTATGGTTCCCGAGGCACGTTCTTTAAATCTTTGCAACAGCGCCGCGATTGTGCTTTATGAAGCCCTGCGGCAAAATCATTTTGAAAATATGAAACTTTTTGGAAAATTAAAAGGAATCGAATTTTAAACGGAGAATCCATGAATAAAGATCTTAGTATAGGAAATCCCCGCAAAGTACTGTGGCTTTATTCCCTGCCGCTGCTGGCAAGCATCATTTTCCAGCAGCTGTATAATATCGCCGACAGTCTGGTAGCGGGAAAATATCTGGGTGAAAACGCTTTGGCCGCGGTAGGCAACGCCTCAGAGATTACCCTGATTTACACGGCCTTTGCCTTTGGCTGCAATATGGGATGCTGCGTAGTCATCTCACAGCTTTTCGGGGCAAAAAAAATAACAGAACTGAAGACCTCGGTATGGACCGCATTTATTGCTTTCGGCGTGATGTGCGTCCTATTGATGCTGGCGGGCTTTCTTTTTATCGATAGTGCCTTGCGGCTCATTCAAACCCCCGATACCATTCTGGGCGACTCCTCATTGTATCTGGATATTTACACTTGGGGCATGCCGTTTGTGTTCTTTTACAATATTGCCACCGGTATCTTTTCGGCCTTGGGAGATTCCAAAACGCCGTTTCTCTTTTTAGCCTTTTCCTCTCTGAGCAATATCGGGGCGGATATCCTCTTTGTTACGGCTTTTGATATGGGCGTGGCCGGTGTAGCCTACGCTACCCTGATCTGCCAGGGAATCAGCTGTGTTTTATCGCTGGTAACCTTATTTTTCCGATTAAAAAAAATGAAATCGGAGGCGCGGCCTAAAATATTTTCTTTTAAACTGTTAATACAAACGCTTCGTATTGCTATCCCCAGCATTTTACAGCAAGGTTCCATTTCTTTTGGAAATGTAATGATACAAGCTGTTGTAAACGGGTTCGGTGAAAGCGTAATTGCCGGCTTTACTGCCGCATCTAAACTGAACTCCATTGCCGTATCTTGTTTAAGCGCCGTTTCCAACGGACTTTCCACCTTTACAGCTCAAAATATCGGCGCACAGCGTTACGACCGTGTAAAACCCGGTTATCGCGCAGGACTGCTGCTGGATTTCATTCTCTATGTTCCGCTTGTGCTTCTCTATACGATTTTCGGACGCCAGCTGATCGGTGCTTTTATGAGCAAGCCGAGCGAAGATGCTTTACAGGCAGGAGCTCTGTTTTTGCTGATTGTATCCCCGGCTTATATCATCTGCGGCCTAAAAGTGATTTCCGACGGTGTAATCCGCGGTGCGGGCGCCATCAATTACTTTTTGTTGGACACCTTTGCCGATCTTTTGCTGCGCGTATTGTTTTCCTTTATTCTTTCCCGCATCTGGGGACCTACGGGAATATGGCTTTCTTGGCCCATCGGGTGGGCGATAGGAGGTATCATCGCAGTATTCGTCTACCGGAAAGGTCTGTGGCGGCGCAATATGTTATAAAAAAAACCGCGGCAGCGCGCTTTGAGCGCAGGCTGCCGCGTTTTTTTTATTTTATTGATTGCATACCGCTTTTGCCGTTTCCGCTACGTGCTGCGCGGTAAAACCAAATTTTTCAAACAACACTTTCGCCGGAGCGGAAGCACCAAAATGATCAATACAAACCGCTGCGCCGTCAAGTCCGATATACCGATACCAACTCTGCGAAGAACCTGCTTCCACCGCCACGCGGGCACGCACTTCTTTGGGAATCACACTCTGCTTATACTCCTCGCTTTGCTTTTCAAACAGTTCCATGGAGGGCATGGAAACAACACTGGCGTCTATTCCCTCCTGTTTTAAAATTTCCGCCGCTCCCACAGCCTGCTCCACCTCGGAACCGCTGGCCATTAAAATAACATCGGGCACGGCCTTTTCCGCCTTTTTGAGAACATAGCCGCCCCGCAACGCGTCTTTGCCGCTTCCGGTATATTGGGGCAGGTTCTGGCGCGTTAAAACAATCGCCGTGGGTCCGTCGTTATTCATCGCGACCGTATATGCGGCCGCCGTTTCTTTTGCATCCGCGGGGCGAAATACCGTCATATTCGGAATTGACCGCAGCGCCGCAAGCTGCTCGATGGGTTCATGCGTAGGTCCGTCCTCACCCACGCCGATCGAATCATGCGTCAGTACATAGGTGACGGGAAGTTTCATCAAAGCCGCCATCCGCATAGCGTTTTTCATATAATCGGTAAACACAAAGAACGTTGCACAGTAAGGCGTTACACCGCCGTGCAAATACAAGCCGTTGACGATGGCTCCCATGGCATGCTCCCGAATTCCGAAATGAACATTGCTGCCCTCGGGTGTTTGGGCGCTGAAATACGGTCTTCCCTTCATTTCACTCTTATTGGAAGGTCCCAAGTCGGCACTGCCGCCAAACAAATTGGGCTGAACGGCCGCCAACCGATTCAGTATCTCACCCGAACTTGCGCGGGTAGCCGCAGGTTTATCGTCAAAACTCCAAAACTCTTGACTATGCGCAAGGTCAACAGGAAAGTCACGGGTAAACCATTTTTGATATTCCGCATACAGTTCAGGATATTTCTCAGCATAGCGCCGCATCATCGCTTCCCATTCCTGTTGAGCGGCAACGCCGCGCTTATTCGTCTCCCGTACAAAGTCCAGCACATCCTGCGGTACCTCAAACGGCGCATATTCCCAACCTAAATTTTTCTTGGTTTGAGCAAGATTTTCTTCTCCCAGCGGCTCACCGTGGGCGGAGGCCTTTCCCTGCTTGGCCGGACAGCCATAGCCGATCTGTGTGCGGCATATAATCAAGGAGGGCTTGTCCGCTACGGCTTTGGCCTGTGTGATTGCCTCCGCTACGGCATCCACATCATTTCCGTCGGGAACCTGGACAACATGCCAGCCCATTGCTTCATGACGTTTCCCCACATCCTCGCTGAAAGCAGAAGAAATATCGCCCTCAATAGTAATATTATTTTTATCATAGATGCAGATCAGTTTTCCCAATTTCAGCGTGCCGGCCAAAGAAGCGGCTTCATACTGAATCCCCTCCTGCAGACAACCGTCACCGACTAAAACATAGGTATAATGATCCACAACGGGATATCCCTCCCGGTTAAACTGTGCCGCCAGATGAGCCTCAGCCATGGCCATGCCTACGGCATTGGCAAAGCCCTGTCCCAGCGGGCCGGTAGACGTTTCTACGCCGGCCGTATGGCCGTATTCGGGATGTCCGGGTGTTTTGCTTCCCCACTGCCTGAAATTTTGAAGATCCTCTATCGTAAGGGGATATCCGAACATATATAAAAGGGAATACAGCAGCATAGAACCATGCCCTGCCGAAAGCACAAAACGGTCGCGATCGGCAAAATCCGGATTTTGGGGATTATGTTTTAAATGCCTGGCCCAAAGGGCATACGCAAGCGGTGCCGATCCCATAGGCAAACCGGGATGCCCGCTGTTTGCCTTTTGTACCCCCTCTGCCGAAAGGATCCGTATTGCATCTACTGTCTTTTTTTCTATATCCTTCATCGATTTCCTCCATTAAGCAGCACAAAAACGCACTGTAATTTTTCTATATTCATTATAATATAAGAACGCTTTTTACGCAAGTGAATCCGTAAGAATACAGCCCGTGCAGCACCTATGGAAAAAGCCTTTCTTGCAAAAAAAATAAAAGAAAAACCATTTGAATTCTATGATTTTTCCTAAAAAAAGCCTCAATTCGTTTTTACGAACTGAGGCACCTGAAAAATTATGCTTTTTTCTCTGTTTCATCACAAAAAACGTTCTGTACCGCCTTTAAATATCCGTATCCATAAAGACTGTCCGGCTCCAAATAGCTGGTTTCGGTCCATTCATTCCAGCTGTTAATGGTAATAAGCGGCGGTTGCTCCGGATGGGAATCCGCGTATTCCTTTGCCATTCGCAGTCCTTTTTCAAACGCTTCCGGCGTATTATTTTTTACAATGCCTGCGCGCAAAGCCTGAAATCTCGGATTATTATCCCAACCAATAGAAATATGCGGAAAATAGGGAACGGAAAAATCGTTTTCTATTTTTTCCCATTCAGCCTTAACGTCAGAGAGAATTTCCATATAATCGCGGTCTATATTTGTAAAATGACAGAATTGATAATGCGTCAGACTGCTGAAGCCCATATATTGACACGTTTCCGTTATTGAGGGCTTTTCCGTTTGATCCACACCGGAAAGATTGAGCACATTGGCTCCGTACATAGTCAGCTGTAAATGAAGTCCGGAGAATCCCGCCTCAACGGTTTTTTTACGGAACCAGTCCAACGCGAGCTTTGTATTTTCAATTCCGCCCAATCCGCGCACAAGATTCGGCAGATCGTAAAGCATAAAAACCGGTTCATTATCAATTTGATAATAATTGGGAAGCGTAAAATATTTTTCAATAAGACGACAGCAGATACGTTCAAATTCCGTTCTGTCCACAGCGCCGTCCCATATCATATTGCCTTGTTCATGCGAAAGACGAATATCCCAGGTATTATTCACACTATGGTTGGCCCACATAAGATAAAACTTCATTTTTTGATTGTTCTTTGCTTTTAAAAATCCGTCATTTAAGCAGTTTTCAAGGAACGGTCTCCGGTCATACCAGTACCAATCATAAATAAAGACATTTACCCCGTGATCCAAAGCCGCCTGGATTTCCATCTCCATAACATAAGGATCCGCCTCGTTCACATATCCCCAAAGCGGCGTTCTGGGCCAATTATGCTCGGGAAATTTTTTCTTTGCATTTTTTACCGATTGCCATTCTCCCATTCCCTCGGGCCAAAACATCCGGGTTCTCGGCTCATCCCCAGTATAGGCGGGCCAAATAAAAGCCGCAACATCATATTTTTTCATGAAAATTCCTTCCTTTCCTATTTATAAATCAGCCGCGCTTATGGCAAGCGCGTAAAAGAACAAAGCTATTTTTATTTAGAAATTATCACAGTATTTTTATAGCAAAATTCTTGTGAATTGTCCAGTAATTTTTAGCGCTTTTGTATCTTTTCTATTTTTACCGCCGCAAGTGCGGTAAAGAGCGCTGCGCGTATTGAAAAAAGCCCGAATATTCTCATAAAATTTTTACTTTTCTTTTTTTAGGGACAGTGTTATAATATTAAAATAAATAAGAAAAGAGGGGGTTACCGTGAAAAAGCTTTTAAAATCGATATCCGTATCCGGCGCGTTATTGTTTGCTTCCCTGCAGCTGTGCGGCTGCGGCACGGATACTCCTATAATTTCCCTTGAAAAAAGCCGCGTTCCCGTAAATTATACGGCAACGTATCATATCACCGTAAAAGACGGAATCGATGAAGGCGAAGATCTGGAATACGACAATTCCTATTCCGTAGCGCTGGAGGAGGAAGACGCCGTGCAAAATCTGGTGATATCCTCTGTAGCGGAAGCTCCTTTTAAAAAAGACGAAGACAGTGAAGAGGGCGTGCAAAGAATTACGGCAACCAGCCGTTTAATTTATGACGAGACCGACTCTTTCGGCATGCCCCTTACGGTAGAAGAAGAATTTACCAACAGTATTATTGAAAAACAATACACCTATCTGCTTGCCGAACATGATCACAACCTGCAGATGGCTTTGCTGAGAACAAAAAAATATAAATCTACTTCCGATGCGGAACTGACGGAAAACCTGTATTCCGTTTCCTTGGAAAAACAGTATTTTGACAAAGACTCTCTGCCGTTTCTGCTGGCGGCCTTTCCTCAAGAGCAAAACGCCGTTTTATGGCTCTCTGCCGGAAACCGTGATCGACTGCAGGCGGTAAGATATGAGCCTCTGGGCCAGGAAAGTATCACCGTAGCCGCCGGAACCTTTCTCTGCAATAAAATACAACTGCGGCCGAATACCGATTTTTCCGTTTACAGCGCAGTGATTTATATCGATACGGTTACGGGAATTCCCGTAAAAATTATTCATCTGAATTCGGTAATGGAGCTCACGCAAACCGATATTTAACAAAATATAAAAAACATAAAATTTTTTGCTGCCAATGACGGTTGCTTCCGCAGCCGTTTTTTGCTTTTTATAACAAGAAAATAGAATTTCTTGAAAAGGGTAAGATAATATAGAAATTTTATATCACAAAAAATATATAATAATGTAAAAAAACAAAATTGACACAATATGTCCGCGGTGTTATAATGCAATAATATAATTTTACTGAAAGGTCTATTGAATATGATTTCAGTGCTATGCGGAATCCTTTGCGGCGCCATACAATTTTTCCTTTTAAAAAAGCTTACGGGGTTTCTTTTAAGCGGAAAAACAACAGCCGCTTTGCTGATTGCCGCAGCAAAACTGGCCGTTTATGCGGCGGCGCTTACGGTTTTACTTTTAATTTTTCCCCACTGGGCAATTCTGTTTGTTACCGGTCTGGCCGCAGCATTGATCATAGGCACGATCCTCCAATATATTCAATCCAGGAGATGATTTTTTTGACCACAACCGATGTCATCAAGGTAGCCGCTTCTACCATAGCGGCGGCGCTTTCTTTGGTAGGATTCATCATTACCAAAGCTAAGCAGCGTCACGGTGAAATTACAAAAAAGAATAAAATACAGAAAACAATTTTTTTCTGTATTTTGATTTTCTCCTTTTGGTTCCTTATCGGCACGCTTTTAGCGGCCGCCAGCGGAGTATCCGGAGATATCAGCAATATCGGTGTGGAAATGTTTTCCCCTGCCGTAAGTTTCAGTATTTTCGGCATACATCTTTCACAAACAACCGTGATTGCTTCCTGTGTAGTTTTCATCGCTTTGATTCTGGGGCTTATCTTTCGCTTTATTGTTGTTCCGCGTTTTCAGGAAAAGCCGAAAAAACTGCAAAGCGTGATGGAACTTGCCGTGGAAGCAATGGATAATTTTGTAGCCAACACACTGCATCATCAGGATACCGGAGCATTGAGCTCTTATATGTTTTCCGTGGCATTTTTCCTTATTGGCTGCGCGGCAACCGAACTCTTCGGTCTGCGGGCTCCAACCTCGGATCTTCTGGTGACCATCTCCCTAGGCCTTATTACTTTTATTCTGATCAATTATTACGGAATCAAAAAGAAGCATCTGCGCGGCAGAATCAAGCAAATGTGTTCGCCTACGCCGCTGATGCTGCCGCTTAAAATCATTTCCGATATCGCGGTGCCTATCTCTCTGGCCTGCCGGCTTTTCGGCAATATGTTGGGCGGCATGGTGGTTATGGAGCTCTTAAACAGCGCGCTGGGCTGTTATCATTTAGGTGTTTCATCAGTGGCCGGACTTTACTTCAATCTTTTCCATCCGCTGATTCAAGCATATATTTTTATAACACTTTCCCTTACCTTTATTAATGAGGCAGTGGAATAGAATTCAGGAGGAAAAAAAAATGACCGCATTAGCAGCAGCAATCGCATTACTTCCCTGCGCCGCAGCCGGCGCGATGATGGGCTTTGCCACATCAAAGGCAGTAGAAGCCGTAGCCCGCCAGCCCGAAGCAAGCGGAAAGATCAATTCCGTACTGATCATGGGTCTTGCATTGGCAGAATCTACGGCAATTTACAGTTTCGTTATCGCGATTCTTCTCTTTACAAAAGTAATTTAAAGCAGGTGTTAAAATGTTTGGTGATTTAGGGTTAAGGCCGGAAATGCTGTTTGACCTGGCCATCAATCTGGCAAATATCGTCATCATGTTTTTAATCGTACGTTTTTTAGTGTATAAGCCGGTACGCAAGTTTATGAACGCCCGCGCGCAAAAGGCCGAAAACGAAAAAAAAGAGGCCGATGCCAAGCTGGAAGAAGCCTTGAAGCTGAAAGAGGAATATACTCTCAAACTTCAGCAAACAGAGGAAACAGCAAAAAAAATTATTGCCGACGCCAATACGGAGGCTGAAAATAACGCCGCCGTTATCCTCAGCAAAGCGCAAAAAGACGCAGGCGCTATTATAGAGGACGCCCAAAAAGAGGCACAGCATACCGCCGCTGAAATTTCAAAAAAAATGCGCGGTGAGGTAGTAGAGCTGGCAATGGATATTGCTCAGCGCCTGATTGAACGGAATGTAAACGATACCGACAATATGCGCTATGCTCAGGAATTGTTTTCTCAGCTGGATCAGGAAAATAAAAGTTAGGCGGTGTAAAAATGCAGCAAACGGCGATATTATATGTGGCAAAAAACACCTCTGAGCAAACACTGGAATACATTAAAAATCAATTTCAGACGCGTTACGGCCACACACTTTCGTTTCATGTGGCGGAAAGTCCTGCTTTGCTCGGCGGCTTTTTAGCCATTATTGAAGGTCAGATTTATAACGCGTCACTTTCTACAAAACTTCAGGATCTGAAAAATCATTTACTGGAGGAATAGTACTTTATGCTGTTTTGCGCGAAAAAGGCTTGTTTTGTTATACGACAAAAGAATCCGTTTGTTTTTCAGCAAAACCGTTCGTATCCGCATTTTAACCGTCTGTTTTAAGACAGAATGGAGCTTATTATGAAAATTCCCGGTATTTCATTCACAATTTCAGAAGATACATGCAGTGATCTCAAGCAAAGGATCGATTCCTTTACGTTTAAACCGCATGTATATAAATACGGTGTCGTCACCAAAGTAAGTGACGGCGTTACGCGCATTGCCGAACTTTCCGGCCGCTGTTACGGCGAATTGCTGGAATTCAGCAACGGTGTTTTCGGCATGGTGATGGATCTGGAAGAAGACGGTGTAGGCGCCGTTATCCTGAATTCCGGTGACACGGTAAGCGTAGGCGATACCGTTCGCGGCACCGGTCATACGATCGATGTACCCGTGGGGGATTGTGTGCTCGGCCGTGTACTTGATCCCATCGGAAAACCTTTGGACGGAAAACCGCTGATCGCCGCGGAGTATTATCCTGTAGAACGCAAAGCCCCCCCGATTATAGACCGCAGTCCGGTTAACCGGCCGCTTGAAACCGGTATTTTAGCCATTGACAGCATGATACCCATCGGCCGCGGGCAGCGTGAGCTGATTATCGGCGACAGACAGACCGGCAAAACAACCATCGCGCTGGACACCATTCTGAACCAAAAGGGGAAAAATGTTCTTTGCATCTACTGTGCTATCGGTCAGAAGGCCTCAAACATCGCGCAAACAGTACAAAAACTAAAAGATACCGGCGCCATGGAATATTCTATGGTTGTTGCCTCTACCGCAAGCGACAGCGCAGCTATGCAATATCTTGCGCCCTATGCCGCCTGTTCAATTGCCGAATTTTTTATGGAAAAAGGCCGCGACGTATTGGTGGTATATGATGATCTTTCCAAGCATGCCATCGCCTACCGTACCATGTCTCTGCTGCTGCATAGGCCGCCGGGACGTGAGGCCTATCCGGGTGATGTATTCTACCTTCATTCCCGGCTTCTGGAGCGTTCGGCACAGCTTTCCCAAGAACTAGGCGGAGGCTCCATGACGGCGCTTCCGATCATAGAAACCATGGGTGGAAATATTTCCGCTTATATCCCCACGAACGTAATTTCCATTACCGACGGACAAATTTATTTGGAAAGCGAACTGTTTCACAGCGGAATCCGCCCGGCGGTCAATACGGGACTTTCCGTTTCCCGTGTAGGCCGTTCGGCACAGCATCCGGCCATGCGCGCCGTATCGGGATCTTTAAGAATTGAGCTGGCTCAGTACCGGGAAATGGCAGTATTTGCTCGGTTTGGCTCAGATATTGATGAATCGACAAAAGAGCTTTTAGCCCGAGGAGAGTGTTTGACCTATCTGTTAAATCAGCGAAAAGGCGCCACCTATTCTCTGGCGCAAGAAGTTACGCTTTTGCTTGCTTTTCAGGAAAGCGCGTTAAAAGGCATCGATATTTCCCGGCTTCCCCAAGCCATTGTTTCGCTGCTGGATTTTATACACAAAAACGCTTCCAGCACGGAGATTGAAATCAATACAAGCGGAATGCTTACTGATGAAGTGCGCCAGCAACTGAAAGAAGCATTGCTGCAATGGAGCAAAGAATATGGCAAATCTGAATGAAATCCGTCAGCATCAGCGCGCAGTGGAACAAACACGGCAGATTACCAACGCCATGTATCTGCTGTCTACCTCCCGTATGCGCAAAGCGATGCTGCGTGTTGACTATAACCTGACCTATATGAATCGGCTGCGCGCAACCATCAAGGATATTTTATTAAAATCCGAATCGCTGCAGCACCTCTATGCGGGGCGTGAAAAACACGGAAACGCGCTTTTTATCGTCATTTCCAGTGATAAAGGCATGTGCGGTTCCTACAACTCCTCGGTGCTGAATTTAGCCATGCAGATGCTGCGGCAATTTCCATCGGCTCAGGTAGGTTCCATCGGCCTGTTCGGCAACGAATATTTTGCCAACCACAAAATAGAGCCGGTAGTGGAATGGTTTGGTGCCTCGCAAAAGCCGTCGCTCTTTTATGCCCGGCAAATTGGGGAAGGCGCCCTGAATATGTATGAACAAAATACCGTAGATGAGGTATATGTAGTATATACCCATTATAAAAACGTAAGCATTCAAACACCGCGCTGTATCCGCCTGCTTCCGCTGAATATCCGTGACTTTGATGATATCAGTGTTGAGTACGAATACTCCGCCGATGTTCTTTATTCCCCCACGCCGGAAAAGGTTTTTGACCGCATTGTGCCGCAGTATGTTATCGGCATGATCTATGATATGCTGAATCTGTCCTCTGCTTCGGAACACGCCGCAAGAATGAACGCCATGCAAAGCGCCACCAGCAATGCCGATAAAATGCTCCACAGTCTCACTGCCGAATACAACGCCACCCGGCAGTTAATCATCACAAATGAAATTACTGAAATAGCCGCCTCCAGCGAGCTTTTACGCAGATCTGTTTAAAGGGTGAAAAATATGAAGTATACAGGTTCCATTATAAAAATCACAGGGCCCGTTGTCGAGCTGCGCTTTGACCGCGGGGAACAGCCGCCAATCAATTCTCTTGTAAGTTCGGCAAACGGGCTGCATATGGAAGTCGTTGCCCATAAAGGGAAAGGTGAGGTAAGCTGCGTAGCGCTTGAAGCCACCGAAGGTACCGTTTGCGGCACACAGGTTGAAAGCGACGGGGAATGTATCAAGGTTCCGGTGGGCAAATCCGTTATCGGCAGAGTCGTAGATGTTTTGGGCCGTCCTATTGACGGAAAAGGAGAGATAAAGTCCGATACCTATATGCCTATTCATCGTATAGCCCCGCCCTTAGAAAAACAAAAACCCACAACCGAGCTTTTAGAAACCGGCATCAAGGTCATTGATCTTTTGGTGCCTTATGCCAAAGGCGGAAAAATCGGTCTGTTCGGCGGTGCCGGTGTGGGGAAAACCGTTCTGATTATGGAAATGATTCATAACGTAGCTGTTAACCACGGTTCCTATTCGGTTTTTACCGGGGTGGGCGAACGTTCCCGGGAAGGTAATGAATTGATGAGTGATATGCGCAAAAGCGGCGTTATGGACAAATCGATCCTTGCGTTCGGGCAGATGAACGAACCCTCCGGCAGCCGTATGCGTATTGCCTATACCGGTCTTACCATGGCCGAATATCTGCGTGACGTGCAAAAGCAGGATGTGTTGCTTTTTATTGATAATATTTATCGTTTTGTTCAAGCCGGAAATGAGGTAAGCGCGTTGTTGGGCAGGCTGCCCAGCGCAGTGGGATATCAACCCACGCTGGCCAACGAGCTGGGCGCGCTGCAGGAACGCATTGCCTCCACCGACGACGGCTCTATTACCTCCGTTCAAGCTGTGTACGTTCCGGCAGATGACCTTACCGATCCGGCGCCCGCTACAATTTTTAACCATTTGGACGCAATTACCGTACTTTCACGCAGTATTTCGGAACAGGGAATCTATCCGGCGGTAGATCCCATTGAAAGCTCCAGTCGTGTATTAGAGCCTGAAATCGTAGGACAAAAGCATTATGACACCGCCCGACGAGTACAGGAATGTCTGCAGCGCTATGCGGAATTAAAGGATATTATTGCTATTTTAGGAATGGAAGAGCTTTCTCCCGAGGATCGATTGACCGTTTACCGTGCCAGAAAAATCCAGCGTTTTCTTTCTCAACCGATGAATGTTGCCGAAGGTTTTACCGGTCAAAAGGGAAAATTCGTTCCCATGGAAAAAACCATAGACAGCTTCAGTCAAATCATAAACGGCGAGGCAGACGACTTGCCTGAAGCCGCTTTCTTCATGGTAGGCGATATCGATGAGGTAAGAGAGAAGGCGAAAACGCTGTGAGTTTTAAATTAGAGATTATTACTCCGGAAAAGCAATTTCTTGAAACACAGGCCGACGCCGTTACCGTGAAATGCCCCGATGGCGAACTTACCGTACTGCAGGGGCACCAACCGATGATCGCCGCGATTTCTATCGGAGAGCTGAAGATAAAAGAAAACGGTTCATGGCGCAGCGCGATAGGCTCCCAAGGTTTTATGGAGGTTCGGCCGGATGAAGTGATTATTTTCACCCAAGCCTGTGAATGGCCCGAAGAAGTGGACGAAGCCCGTGCCCTGCGCGCGAAAGAAAGAGCCTTGGAAAAACTGCGGCAAAAGCAAAGCATCTATGAAAGCAAACACGCCAAGGTTTCTCTGGCAAGAGCCATGGCGCGTCTAAGTGCCATCAACAAGCGTAAATAAAAGCTTCCTAAAAAGGAAGCCTTGATGAAACAAAAATTCGTTTTTTTGCGGCGGTAACGCCGCATTTTTTTCACGCTCACCGGTGCGGCAAAAAATAAGTTATAAAAAAATTCTGATAGCAAGCAGCTTTTCAAAGATACATAATTGAAAAGATTAGAATGTATTCGGAAAAGCTTTGAATTTGAAACGAGTATTTTTTAAAAGAATGTGTTTTTTTAAAAACCGTACTCTCATTAACGGCTGCCCTTTCTTTGCATTTTTATATAAATCAATATAAAAAGGATGAGCAGCAGCGGAAATACCGTGGCGGCCAATACGCCGGCCTTTAGATTTTGGCCAAAGGCTTGAGAAACCTGCCCTACCAATGCCGGACCGATTGTACAGCCAACATCGCCGCCCAAGGCCAGCAAGGCAAACATCGCCGTACCGCCGTTGGCAATCCCCTTAGCCGCCAGTGAAAAAGTGCCCGGCCACAGCACCCCTACCGAAATGCCGCAAAGCGCGCAGCCTAAAAGGCTGACGCCCGGCCATGGCGCAAGCGATGCCGTAAGATAACTTGCTACCCCTAAAATACCGCTGTAAAGCATCATCCGCTCCAGCGCGATTCGATTACTGAATTTTGCATACAGCGCTCTGGTAGCCCCCATCAGTATCGCGAACGCGCAAGGGCCGGCAAGATCGCCTACTGTTTTATTTACATGTAATCCTTTTTCGGCGAAGGCTGACGCCCACTGACTGATTGCCAGTTCACAGGCGCCGGCGCACACCATCAAAAGCAGCAATACCCAAAAAAGTTTCTTTCTAAAAAGCTGTGAATGAGAAAGGCCCTTCCCTTCTTCGGTAAGAGAGCAAATCGGAACAAAGCAAAAGTAGACCGCGTTTACCGCCGGAATTAACGCCCACAGGCAGGCGAGAATTCTCCAAGAGGCGATATCAAAAAGCAAGAAAAAAACGGTAGATGCCAACACGGTAAATACCTGACCCCAACAATAAAAGGAATGCAGTAAGCTCATGGCTGCTTCTTTTCTTCCCGTAGAAGGACATGCTTCTACCAGAGGACTGACAATAACTTCAATTAAGCCGCCGCCGCACGCGGAAAAGAACGTTGCCACAAATAACCCGATATACGGCGGCATCAAAGCAGGAAAGAGCATCAATCCTACAAGACCGATGGCAGCCAGCAGATGCGCCGCCACCACCGCCCGCCGATAACCGATTTTATCCAAAAATTTTGAAGCCAGCAAATCCACCAGCAACTGTACACCAAAATTGAAGCTGACAATCAGCGCAATTTTTTCAAGACTGATACCGTAGGCAGATGAAAATGTTACAAACAGCAACGGTGAAAAATTATTGAGGATTGCCTGCGTGATATATGCGATATACGCGGCATATATGGTATGGTCATAACTGTTTTTTATATGAGTAAACTTATGCATGATAATGGAATGATATCAATAGCCCTTGCCGTCCGAGGCAATCAAAAAAGCTCCTTTATATTTTTTCGTTCTTTTACGCATTCAGCCGCCGTTTTCCCGGCAGCCTCGCCTACACAGGCCATATTGCCCACCACCCGATAAGAGGCATGGGCAAAAAAGTCGCCGCTGATGCTCCTTCCGGCCAATAATAAGTTATCGCAATCCCGCGGAATCAACGCGCGCAAAGGAATATCATACGGCTTTACCTGAATATCACCGCCGGTAAAGCTCTTGTTACCGCCCTTGGAAAGCGCATGGATATCCACCCAATACGTAACGGTACAAACAGCGTCCTCCTGTTTTTTACCCGAAAGCATATCCTCTAAGGTAACGGTATAAAGGCCGTGAATTCGCCGTCCTTCCCGTACGCCGATCATCTCGGGCGTACAGGCCAGCGTAATATTTTCAAATCCGTGACCATATTGCCGCAGAGCCTTTATCGTCTCATAAATTTCTTTTCTCGCCTCAATCGTCGCGGCGGTAATATCGGCGGCAGAGTCAAAGCGGAAGCCGTATTCATGATTCACGCTCAAGTAGAACAAACTGTTATTGATCTTTGCAATATTAGGACATCCCATCGAAGGTTCGATGCCAATTTGTGAAAGCAGCGCTGAAAAGCGCTTACGGCTATCCCAAAATGGTTGATCCGGATACGCGATATACGGGCGGATATCTTCTTCCGTTACACCCGCTATCACGGCCACCATACTCATGGGTTGAGTTGCCCCCTCTTCATTGCCAACCGTATAGCCGCAGCCGGCCATAAAAGCGATGTCACCGTCACCGGTAGCATCTATCACAATTTCGGGTATCAAGGTTTCCACGCCGGATTTTGACGCAACGGTTACCTGCGTAATTCTCCGGTTTTCCGTTTTTATTTCGGTAACGGCCGCATGATATAAAAGCTTGACGCCCGCCGAAACACACATTTGCTCCAAAATATACTTCTGTGCTTCATATACCGGAGCCCCCGAAACCGCTGTTTCTTTTTCAAGCAAATCCATAAATTCACGAATCAGCCCCGTTTTTTTATTCTGATAATCCAGTGTAATTCCTATCAAGCCTGCCGTGAGTGTACCCCCAAGGCAACCGTTTTTTTCAACCAACAGAACTTCGGCACCGTTTCTTGCCGCTGCCACTGCCGCCATGGTCCCTGCCGGACCGCCGCCGCAAACGAGTATCATTATTTTTTCTCCTTCCGTGCTGCGGATTCTTTTATTTTTTAATCTGAAAAAGAGTTGTATACCCTGCCCGCAAGCCTATCCGCCTCTTATTCAGCCTGAAATCTTTTCCTATTATACACGGTGTTTTTATCTCCGTCAACCCTATAAAAAAAGAATTCAGTACCGAAGATTCCCCGGGGAATTACGGTAAAAACTTCTTGAAAAAAAACACATTCTACAGTATAATGACTATAGAAAAAATCATTTTTCGGTGGTGTTTGCTATTCCTGAACAAAAACAAAAAAAACGATATATTGTTACCGCCGTATTCTGTTTCTGCGCTATCCTCGGCGGCATTTTATTTCATTCTTTTTTTTCGCAATATTCCGCAGATACCCGCAGCACCACGGCTATGGGAACGGTTATTACCATCAAATTGTTCGGCGATTCCGATACCCAACATTTCAGCGAGCTGTATCAGGCGTTTGATAAAATTGAACAGGCTTCTTCCCTGACAATAGAAGATTCCGCCGTGAATGCTCTCAATCAATTTCACAGCACAAATGACGAGATCCTTCTGGCACAGGCGACAGTATGTATGGAAGTATACGCCGCTTCAAACGGCGCGTTTGATATTACCGTCTGCCCTGTTTCCGCCCTTTGGGGTATTGGCACAGACGGTGCGCATATTCCCGATCAAAATGAGCTGACACAAGCGCTGAAACAGGTGAACGGCTCCTTAATGCAAATAAAGGACGCAACGCTTTCCATCGGACCGGATCAAAAAGCGGACTTCGGCTCGGTGGCAAAGGGTTACGCCTGTGACGCGGCTTTGACTTACTTAAAACAAACCGATATTCCCGGCGCAGTAATTTCTGTTGGCGGCAGCGTTCTTCTTTACGGGAAAAGCTCCCGTTCCGGTGCCGGCTTTACCGTTGCCGTGCGGGATCCCTTCGGCGAACAAACCGACTATGCCGGTATCCTTTCCCTGCAGGAAGGATTTATTTCCACCTCCGGTGATTATGAACGTTTTTTTGAATACGACGGCGTGCGGTACCATCACATTCTCGATCCCAAAACCGGCTTTCCGGCCGAATCCGGTCTTTCCTCGGTAACGGTTGTAACCAAAGACGGCGGCGTGCTCTCCGACGCGCTTTCCACTGCCTGCTTTGTTCTGGGGCTGAAAGAGGGAATGCAGCTTCTGCAAAAATTTTCCGCCGAGGGAATCTTTATTACCCGAGACGGTACCGTTTATGTAAGCGACGGTCTGCAGCAGGCCTTTACGCTGACCGCGCCGCATCTGAAAGCAGGAGAGCCGTTATGAAAGCAGTCAAGCGCGCCGATATCTTTTTAATCGGGTTTCTTCTGATTGCCGCAATCGCTTTTCTTCTGTTTATGCGGCAGGACAGCGGAGCCTTGATCGCCGTTATTTATCAGGACGGCGTTGCGATAAAAGAAATCAATTTAAACCGGGTAACGGAGCCCTATCTTTTAGATATGGGACAAACCGTTTTATCCGTAGAACCGGGAAGAATCTGTTTTTTGCAGGCTCACTGCGAGGATCAGCTGTGCACAAGTTACGGCTGGCTGAGTAAAAGCGGTGACACAATGGCCTGCGTACCGGCTAAAACGGTAATCTCGCTGAAAAGTGCAAAAAACGTGCCCGACGCAATAACCGAGTGATTGTATGAAAGCAAAGAAAGTAGCCTTATGGGGAGTGTTAGGCGCTTTAGCGCTGGCCGTTTCCGCTTTAGAAAGTTTTTGGGAGCTTCCCTTTCTGCCGCCGGGCGCAAAGCCGGGTCTTGCCAACATCATAACCATGACCGCAGCGGCCTGCTGGGGCTGGGGAGGCGCACTCTATATTACTTTGATAAAAATGCTGTTTGCCCTCTTTACCCGCGGGGGAACAGCCTTTGTTCTCAGTTTCTCCGGCGGTATGCTCTCCACAATGATTCTGGTGCTGTGTTTAAAAGCAAAGCGCTGCCCGTTTTCTGCTATCGGCATCGGAATTCTATCGGCACTGGCTCATAATGCCGGACAGCTTGCCGCTGCCTGTTTCATTACCGGTACGCCGGCGCTGCTGTATTACATGCCGATCCTTATACTATTCGCATTGGCTGCCGGCAGTGTAACGGGAATTCTTTTTAAGGCGTTGCTGCCTTTTATGAATTCCGTACTGAAAAAAGCAACTCGGTCATAACGGAAGGAAGTTTTTACTCCGCAGCCAACCGATTAAAATCACACAAGAGGTGAACCATTTTGAAAACAAAATCCATCTTTTCAGCTGTAGCCCACAGTCGAGGCGGTATTCATGTACCGTACCATAAAAACACAGCCCAACTGCCGGCAAAGCGAATGCCCGCGCCAGAGCGCATCGTTTTGCCCATGGCGCAAAGTATCGGCGCTCCCTGTGAGCCTCTGGTAAAAAAGGGAGATAAGGTAAAAGTAGGGCAAAAAATCGGCGATACCGAAAAATTTATGAGCGCACCGGTACACGCTTCTGTTTCCGGCACGGTAACGGAGGTAAGCGATGTCCGCCTTGCAAACGGAATGACCTGTACGGGCGTCACCATTGAATCCGACGGAGCAATGGAGCTTTGGGAGGGCATTCATCCGCCGAAAGTGGAAAACCGAGAGGATCTTTTGGCGGCCGTACGAGAATCCGGCGCAGTGGGGCTGGGCGGCGCCGGCTTTCCTACCCATGTAAAACTAAACGTTCCCAAAGATAAGGTCGATACCATCATCGTCAACGCCGCCGAATGTGAGCCCTATATCACCGTGGACTATCGCGAAGCCATCGATAACTCCTGGGATGTGCTTTCGGGAGTATATACTCTCAGTGAACTAATGGGAGTAAAGCATGTCATCATTGCCGTTGAAGATAACAAACCCGAGGCTCTGCGTATTTTAAAATCCATTGCCGATAAGGATAATGAAATCGGCAATATTGTAAAACTAATGACGCTGCGCTCCCGGTATCCCCAAGGCGCAGAAAAAATGATCATCTACTCCGCTACGGGCAGGAAAGTTCCCCCGGGAAAACTTCCCGCGGACGTAGGCTGTATTGTAATGAACATTGCCACGGTAGCTTTTATCGCACGGTATTTAAAAACCGGAAAGCCTTTGGTCAGCCGTTCCCTCACCGTAGACGGTACGGCAATCAAAAATCCGCAGAACCTGCGTGTACCGATCGGTACACGGCTGCAAGATATCATCGATTTCTGCGGCGGATTTTCAAAAGAACCGCAAAAAATTATTTTCGGCGGACCGATGATGGGCGTTTCTATTTATGAGCTTGACGCGCCGCTGTGCAAGCAAAATAACGCGCTTTTAGTTTTCGGCGAAAGCCGCGCAAAGAAAGAGACCGCCTGCATTCACTGTGGTCGCTGCGCCGCGGCCTGTCCCATGAGCCTGACGCCCACTTTCATTAAAAACGCCGCTCTTTTAAAAGATACCAAAATGCTGCAGAAATTAGGCGCGCCGGTATGTATGGAATGCGGTTGCTGCGCCTATTCCTGTCCTGCCGGACAGCCGCTGGTACAATATATGCGGCTTGCCAAACAGCTGTTAAGAGAGGAGAAAAAATAATGGCACACAAGCTTACCGTCAGCGCGTCTCCGCACGCGCACAGTCAAGTAACTACACAAGAAATTATGCTGGATGTGCTCATTGGCCTAATACCGGCGCTGATAATGGCAGTGATTCGCTTCGGTATATATGCGCTGCTGCTTTGCGTGATATGCGTATTCTCAGCCGTGGCGGCAGAATACCTTTCGCGCCTTGCAATGAAACGTGCCAATACCATCAGCGACTTAAGCGCCGTTGTCACCGGGCTTCTGCTGGCCTTCTGTCTGCCGCCGGAATTGCCTCTGTGGATGGGGGCACTGGGCAGCGTCATTGCCATTGTCGTGGTCAAACAGTGCTTCGGCGGCTTAGGTCAAAATTTTGTAAACCCGGCTCTAACAGCCAGAATTATCCTGATGCTCTGCTTCCCCGCGGCTATGACGGCATGGATCTCTCCCGGTAATATACCCGATGCCGCCACTGGCGCTACGCCATTGGCGCAAATACAGGAATCAATCGACGGATCTGCCCTAACAATTTCGGATCTATTGCTGGGCAATCACGCCGGCTGTTTAGGCGAAGTTTGCTCGCTGGCTCTGTTGGCAGGCGGTGTGTATCTGATCCTGCGCCGGGTAATCTCCCCGGTGATTCCGCTGTGCTTTATCGGTACGGTGGGAATCTGTATGCTGTTATCCAGCGGCTTTGATGTACGGTTTACTGTTTACCAGCTTCTCAGCGGCGGACTTTTTTTGGGCGCTTTCTTTATGGCCACGGATTACGTAACCTCTCCCATCAATAACAAGGGACGCGCCCTATACGCGATCGGCTGCGGCTTGCTTACCTCTGCTATCCGCTTATACGGAACCATGCCCGAGGGCGTATCCTACGCCATTATTTTGATGAATATTCTCGTTCCTTTCATTAACCGGGCAACACTCTCCCGTCCCTTCGGATCCGCAAAAAGCAAAAAGGAGGCACGCGTATGAAAAAATTTAATCTGCGGGAAATTCTTTTTCCCATAGTGGCTTTGTTTTTAATCTGTCTGATTGCCTCGCTGCTGTTAGCCTGCACCAATGCGATAACCAAAGAAAAAATACAACAGGCTCAGCTTACCCAAAAAGAAGAAAGCAAAAAACTCATTTTTGCCTCAGCCCACGATTTTTCCGAGGAAGATTCTGTAACGATTGCCGAAAGCATCGTGGTAAAATATTCCGCTGCTCTGAATGAAAACCGTGAACCCATCGGCTATGTGTTCACCTGTGCCGCCAAAGGCTACGGCGGTCCTGTTTCGGTTATGACGGGCATGGATCTCTCCGGTACAGTTGTAAGAGTGTTGATTCTTTCCATGGATGATGAAACGCCGGGGTTGGGACAAAACGCGGGAAAAGATGAGTTTTTAGAGCTCTTTTCCGGTCAGAACGCGCCGTTCACCTGGGTAAAATCCGGCGGCAGCGGCAGTAAAATCACCGGTGTGACCAGCGCGACCTATACTTCTGAAGCGGTGATAGACTGTGTAAATTACGCCTCGATCGCGTTTAGCCTGCTGCAAGGAGGTACCGCATAATGGAACAAAAATCCTTAAAAAAAGAATTTACCAAGGGTTTAATCGCCGAAAACCCGGTGCTTCGGCTGGTTTTAGGAACCTGCCCCACGCTGGCGGTAACCACCTCGCTTTCCAGCGCCATCGGCATGGGGCTGGCGGCAACGCTGGTGCTGCTGTGCTCCAACACCGTAATTTCCGCCTTGCGCAAAGTGATTCCGGCTAAAGTACGAATTCCGGCCTATATCGTTATTATCGCCTCCTTTGTAACCATTGTTCAGATGCTGGTCAAAGCCTATGTGCCGGCTCTGGACGCGCAGTTGGGCGTGTATCTGCCGCTGATTGTAGTCAACTGTATTATTTTAGGCCGTGCGGAAGCCTTTGCCGGGAAAAATCCGGTATTAGCCAGCGCGGCGGACGGCCTCGGTATGGGGATCGGCTTTACCGCGGCACTGATGTGTATGGGATTGGTACGTGAAATTTTAGGTACCGGCGGTATTGATCTGACTTCCTATGCGGCCGGATTAAAATTTAAACTTCCGTTTTTAAGCCAGAATCCCATGTTAATCTTTGTTTTACCGCCCGGCGGCTTTTTCGTATTCGGGATTCTGATGGCATGTGTCAACGCGCTGGCCGAAAAAAAAGGACATAAAAAGGCTGAATTTACCGGCTGCAAAGGCTGTCCCATGAACGGCAGCTGTACGCGCTGCAGCGAGGAAGAAAAGGAGGATGAATGATGACGGGATTATTTTCAATACTGCTTGCGGCAATTTTAACAAAGAACTTTGTTCTTTCCCAATTTTTAGGCATTTGTCCCTTTTTAGGTGTTTCCAAAAAGCTGAACACCGCTTTGGGCATGAGTATAGCGGTACTTTTTGTTATGGCCTTTTCAACGGCTGTATGCTGGCCTATCAATGAATATATTTTAGGTGAAAAATATGCTTATTTGCAAACTATTGTATTTATTTTAGTCATCGCCGCGCTGGTGCAGCTGGTGGAAATTCTACTGAAAAAATATATGCCGCCGCTTTATAATTCCCTGGGCATCTATTTGCCGCTGATTACTACTAACTGTGCCGTATTGGGCGTAGTACTTTTAAATGTAGAAGAGGGATATACCTTTGCCGAAGCAATGTTCTCCTCTGTCGGCGCGGGATTGGGCTTTATGCTGGCCATGGTAATGTTTGCAGGCGTTCGGGGAAAATTGGATACCTGCGATATTCCCAAATTTTTAAAAGGACTGCCCATCACGCTGATTGCCGCTTCGCTGGTATCGGTTTCATTTATGGGCTTTTCAGGCATTATCGAAGGCCTGCTGAGCTAAGGAGGAAGAGGAAATGAATGAAATTGTTTTTGCCGTAATCCTTGTCAGCGTCATCGGACTTTTAACAGGCGTCGGGCTGGCGGTAGCCTCTGTCTTTTTCGCGGTCCCCAAAAATGAGAAAGCCGAAGCAATCCGCGCTTGTCTGCCCGGCGCAAACTGCGGCGCCTGCGGCTTTTCCGGCTGCGACGGGTATGCCGACGCACTGGCTCAGGAGAAAACCGCCGAGCTTTCCCTCTGCGCTCCGGGCGGCAATGCCGTTGCCGCAGAACTGAGTAAAGTTTTAGGAAAAGAAGCCGGAAAAGTTGTACCCATGGCCGCCGTTGTTTTATGTCAGGGTGACCGAACAAACGCCGAATATAAGCTGGATTACAAAGGCGTTCCCTCCTGCAGAACCGCCGCGCAGCTTTTTGGCGGACAAAAGGCCTGCGCATATGGCTGTCTCGGGTTCGGTGATTGCCTGGCGGTTTGTCCTTACCAAGCCATTTTTATCTGCGACGGTGTGGCAAGAGTAAATCCCGACAAATGCCGCGCATGCAGAAAATGTATTTCTGTTTGCCCCAAAGGGTTAATTACTCTGCTTCCCGTAGACACGCCTCAGGGAGCGGTAATCTGTAAAAACCGCGATAAGGGAGCCAATACACGCAAACAATGCAAAATGGGCTGTATCGGCTGCATGCGCTGTGTAAAAGCCTGCGAATACGGAGCCGTTACGGTAGAAAATAATTTAGCGCGTGTAGACTATACAAAATGTACCGGCTGCGGAAAATGCCATGAGGCCTGTCCGGTAAAATGTATTGATATCATCACCCTACAAAAGCATACAAACGAGCAATAATTGCCCTATCGTATTTCCAGTCTGCGAAAAAGCCCTGTTTTTCCAGTAAAAACAGAGCTTTTTTCAGGCCGGAAATCACGATATCTTTTATGGAATTTGCTATTTGTTGATGAAAAAACGAATGGCAATGATTTCATTTTAACAGCCCAGTAGAATATTTTTGATCTTCTCATTGATCTCATAATCATCAAGCCTTTTGCTGTAAGCGGCTGTATGACTTCACGACTCTCTCTTATATGCGGCAATGCGGAAGCAAGCATAGCTGCTTTTTCTGTTTTTCCGCATTTCAGATATAAAAAGCAAAGCACCGCACGCATGGTAAATTTCTGCTTTTCATTGATCGAAAGCGGCAATCCTCTCTCGATCAATTCAACAGCTTCTTCTGAATTCCCCCGTAATGATAACACCCCCGCCAGCCCCAGCAGCATACCGGGTTTGTTGGGGTATGTAAGCAGAGTACGGTGACAGGCGCATCCATTATAAGCGAAAAACCGCTTGATAAGCGGTTTTTCAAAAGTGCAAGGAGTGTTTGGGCGAGGATAAAGTGCAGTCCGAAAATCAACGATTTTCAATCCCCGGCCAAGAGAGTGTTTCTCCACACTCTCAATGCCCCTAAAAGGGACTTTGTCAACAAAGATAAAATATCTGGTCCGTAATTTCAGTTATTGCTCCAAACAGTTCTTTTTGAACCGTTCATATGCCTCATCCCATCCGGGCTGTCCTGACGGCATATATACTTTTGTATCGGTGGACGCTTTAATCACTCTTCGGATTCCTTCCAGATTTTCAATTTCTCCAAGCGCCATCAGCTGTACGGCAATATTTCCCATAGCGGTAGCCTCGGTGGGACCGGCGACAACGCGTCTGCCGGTAGCGTCCGCCGTCATCTGGCAAAGGAACTGATCCTTTATTCCGCCGCCTACCATATGAATAGTATCGATCTTACTGCCCATCAACCCTTCCATAGCCTCGGTAACATACCGATATTTTAACGCAAGACTCTGATAAATGCACAAAACCACGTCGCCCATCGTTTCAGGAACCTTTAAGCCGGCGTTTTTGCAGAATTCCCGTATCCGCCCCGGCATATCTCCCGGAGGCGTAAACCCGTCATAATCAGGATTGATAAACGATTCAAACGGTTTGGATTGCTTTGCGGCATTTTCCATATCGTTAAAAGAATAGTCAAAATTCTCTCTCTTCCACTGCCGGCGGCTTTCCTGTATAAGCCAAAGCCCCATAATATTACTTAAAAATCTGGTTGTGCGTTCAACACCGCCTTCATTGGTAAAATTAAACGCCATAGCTTTATCATTGATTAACGGCTCTTTTAACTCCGTACCCATAAGCGACCATGTTCCGCAGCTGATATAAAGACTTTTTTGCGGATCTTCAAACGGCACCGCCGCCACGGCCGAACCCGTATCGTGCGAAGCAACACAAATTACCGGTACCCGCGGCATCTGCAGCTCCTGTGCCAGTTCCGGTTTTAAAAGGCCGAGCACAGTACCCGAATCTACGATATCTTTAAACAGTTTTCTGTCAATGCCAAGCGCATCGGTAAGGGAAAATTCCCATTGGCCTTTTTTCGGATTCAAAAGCTGTGTAGTAGAAACATTGGAATATTCCGCCGCCATTTTTCCGGTAAGCAAATAATTGAATAAATCCGGTATCAGCAAAAGATGTTCCGCGCGGTCAAGCATTTCCGGCTTATTCTTTTTTAAATTGCGCAGCTGATACAACGTATTAAACGCTAAAAACTGCAGTCCGGTTTTTTCATATATATTTTCCTTTCCCAGTTCCCGAAACGTTTCTTCCATATTTTCCGTCTTTGCATCTCTGTAATGATACGGATTTGCAAGAATTTCGCCGTCTTTATCAATCAGCGCGAAATCCACCCCCCAGGTATCGATTCCGATTGCCGCAATATCCTTATGCCCTGCGGCCGAACATTTGAGTATTCCCTGCTTAATCTCAAAAAACAGCCGTAAAATATCCCAATAAAAATGACCGTTTACCTCAACCGGATCGTTTGAAAAGCGATGCAGCTCTTCAAGCTCTATTTTTCCGTTATTGAAAGTGCCCAATATAGCGCGGCCGCTTGAGGCGCCGAAATCAAATGCGAGAACTTTTTTCATCAGTTTCTCCCCTCCGAATATAAAAATCATTGTTTATATCATATCATTAACAATGCCTTTCAGTCAACGGTTTACAGAAAAAAACATATAAATTTTTCCTGCTGAAATTTATATGTTTTCTCCGCATAGAAAGCAAAAAGCAAGTTGCAAAATACCGGCTTATTTCTTTTTTGAATTCCATGTGTGCGCCAAAATATCTTTCAGCACCAAACAGGCGTCCTGATCACTGTATCCGTAATCTTTTTTCAGCCGCGAAAGCATTTCCCGCAATTGTATTGAATATTGCTCAACCTTCACTTCCTTCTGATATTGTATCAATATGGGATATCTTTTTCCCCACATTTTTGTCCAATCAATTTTATCGGAAGCATTGGTTTTTTCTATGATTTTCTGAATCTCCCGAACCTCGGTGTCAAACTCGATCAGTTCCTCCAACGATACGTTGTACAGGTCTGCTAATTTTTTTGCCTGACAAATATCCGGCAAAGTTTCATCCGTTTCCCACTTTGAAATTGTTTGTCTGCTGACATCCAGCTTTTGCGCCGTTTCCTCCTGCGATAATCCTGCTTTTTTCCGGGCATTAAACAGATTTTTTCCCAAGCTCACCGTCTTTTCCTCCTAACAATACCTTTAAAATAAATTATAAAAGAAATACGCGAAAATGTCTATCCATCATCTTTTGCATTTTCGCCCGTTTTTTTAACAGTTCACGCGAAAACAGTTTTACAAATAGGCCGCCGCCCGACGGTGCCATATTCATACAATCCATTCCCAAAAAGATTTTCCGTTCCGCTTTCCCCTCCCGAAAGAAGCACGTTGTAAGGTGATCAGCAAACCTTCCTGTTTTCATCAAGAATCCATAAAGCAATGATCGCATCTTTACAATGATACGCAAGCTTTCAGGTGTTTTGGAAATTACGGTAAACTCATTCGTTTTTTATCTGGCTTTGTGTATTTCTCCTCTCTTTATAAAGCAGGGGAATTCTTTTTACATTTAACCATATCAATAAAAGCAGGCTGTTTCTTGAAAAACAACCTGCTTTATTTACCATGCCGCAACCATACGTTTTCAGCACAAATTACTTTTTACTCTTTCTGGTGATCAATACCGCGGTAACCACCGCGCCGGCAAGAATGACAATCGCCGCGCAGACGGCAAGGATCACGCCCGTATTGGAGGAAGCTTGATCGGCTGCGGGTGTTTCCGTAGCCTGCGTCCCGCCGCTGATTTCCTCGTTATTCTCCGAAGGCGCCTGGTCTAAAATATCGGTAATTTTAAAGGTAGGCGCGGGAAGGTCATTGCCGTTGCCCAGATTTGCAATATATTTTTCCTCATCATAATCCGTAAAGGCTAAAAGCTCAAGACCGTATCCGATGCCGGAAAGACCGCTGAAAGAATTGGTTTTTAGCAATACTTCATTTTCATTGATAATCGTTGCCTCGATATCACTGTAGCCTGTAGCTACGATTGCTTTAAATCCCTTTATTCCGTCGGCACTGCCGAGTTTTTTTAATCCTCCCGCTACATTTTTAAAACGCACTACAATACCGTCATCTGTTTTATAGGCATATTCCGGCATAGGCGAAGCAACCTGTTCCTCATCTCCAATGCCGTAATCCCTGGCCAAAACAAGCGCGGCGAGCCGCTCGCCTACCGGTCTTTTATACAGCGGATGCGCCCAGTCCGGATCCCCTTCCCGATAGCCCTGATCCATCGATACTACCATTCCCGAATTTTTTACAACAGACAATCCGTCAAACTGAACGGCGCGCTGTTCAGCAATCTGAGGCCAGCTGGTTAAGCCGTCTCCGCCGTGAGAAGAAAGCTGCACATAATAGAATGGGAAATCCTGCTCCATTTTCTCACGAAGATCTTCCACGTAGATATTCATATATTCATTATATTTTCCGTAATCACTTTTTGCAAGCCCCGCTTCACTTTCCCCTTGATAAAAGATCATTCCCTTAATTGTCATGGAAATAAAGGGATGCATCAGCGCATTATACATACCCGAAACAGGAATATTATTTTCATAACGCATGTACTTTGCCTTCGCGGCAGCTTCCATGCTCATAAGCTGACTCAAAGGAGATCCCGCAGAAGCAACCATAATCATTCCCATAGGAACATCCGTTTCTTTTACCATTTGATGCGCAAAGAAAAATCCCATAGCGGAAAACGAGTTTGCTGTAGATCTGGTTTCTTTTTTCCATCTATTTCCTCTTAACGGTTCTTCCTGAGGGGAAGCCATTGCCTCCTGATTATTTTTCGCATCATCTCTCTTTTGCGTAAAATAACGGATCATACCTTCCTGCTCTTCGATCATATCGCTTATGAGAGCGGATTTATATTCCGCCGCGACACTGCTTAAAGCCAATTCGGCGTTGGACTGACCGCCTACAAGATATACGTCTCCCACCAAAATACCGGTCAGCGTTTTTGTATAATCTCCCAAGGTCACGGTCAGCTCGCTTTCATTTTTATCCGCGCTCTCTTTAGGAAGCATAACCTTCCATTTACCGTTTTCATCTACCGTTCCGGTGGTCGTTTTTCCTTTAAAGGTTACTGAAATTTCCGCGCCTTTTTTACTGCTGGTCCCCCATATACAAATTTCCGCGTCACGCTGCAGTACCATATCGTCACCCAAGGCACCGGCGATGGTAAAAGGTTCCTGCTCCTCACAAAAAGTAGTAACAGAAGTTCCCCCCAGTACCAACAAGACACTTAGAAGCAATGAAACCAATTTTTTCATCTTTCTATCTCCTTTTTTATAAAACAATACTTGACATTTTCCCCTGTTATGCTTTACTGTATTAATGAAAAATACAAGAGGAATCCTAAAATGATTGTTTTAAGCACTGTAAAATTAACCGACGGTACTACCGTTGAATTACTAAAATATAAAAGCTTTTTATGTAACGGCGAAAAATACACCGTGTTTTTAGATCCGGAACTTTTACCGGAAGATGACGCGCCGGCTGAATTATTTTTATTAAAAAACGAACCCGACGGATCCTACAGTGTTCCCGATAACAAGCTTACGCAAAAACTTCTTCCGTTTTTAGCCGATCTTTCCGCCGGAGGCAGCCATTATTTCGGGCAATCGGAATCGGGCTTGGATATACAGGAACTTGAATTTGATAAATAGCCTCTTTTTTTGCTCTTGATTTTTAAAGAAATCGTAATAAGAACAATACTAACGGTAACCGCCGCGGTTGCGATTGCTGCGACACCGGTAAGCGGATTAAAAATAACCTTACTGGCCGCGGCGTTTTGTTCGGTTTCGTTATTCTCATCCGCAGGCAGCACAGCCGCTCCCTTTATCAAAGATATGCTGTCAATACTCACGCTTACCGTCTGCTCCGGCAGGCCGCCAAGGCAAATTGTCCAGTTATGCGCTCCCGCCAAATCACTCTCGACAACGGTAAAGGTACCTAAAAGCTCATACCATTGCCCGGATTCTATCTTATCCTGTACCGAACCGATTCCCGTAAAAAACTGAGTATCCTGTTTTTGTATAAAGGAATTCTGCGCGTCTCCCCGCAGTGTAAGAGAAGGTGTTGTTGCCTCGCCGGTAAAAACCACGCGCATCATAAGGGAAACCGTATACGGTCCCGGTTCGGTGATATATTGATAAATATTGATCGCCGGGGAGGACCAAGAATAGGGTACGCTTTGCATGGTAATACAATTTCCCACATACCCGGTACCGTCCACTACCATATTCTCCCCCTGAAAAGCATACCATTGGGTATTCGTTACATTGGAAATTCCCTCAAACTCCGCCGAAGCTTTTTCTATTAAATTTTTGCCGTTATCGGTAGTGATTTTATTACTCGTTACCGTTGAAAAAGAATTGGCTGTATTGTTCTGAAACGGCTTAGGTGTCGGCTGTATCGGCGTGGGCATAATCGGTGTCGGCGCGAAGTCTTCGCTTTGCTTAATTAACGCTATATTATCAAGATATATGTAAGAAATATCCTCGCCTATGGAATCAAAGCAAAAAAACCAAGTATCCGCACCGCTGATATCTTCCTTTGTTACCTCAAAAGTAGTTGAAAAATGCTGCCAAAAATCATTACGCAGGCCGGTGATTCTGCCCAAACTGCCGCGGTATTCTGTATTATCCTCATTGGCAGTTGTACAATGGCTGGTCCGATTGGTACAGCGAAGCAATGTGTTGCAAGATGTGGTCTCTTGAGAGGTCGATACCTTAATATCCAATTCCAGCTGATATACGCCCGAACCGTTGGCCAGAATCGGCTGAAAAATTTCTATCGCCGGTGAGCACCAGCTTTTCCCCGGTATTGTTTGATAGGCAAGAATAACATTGCCGCCGACTTGCCGATATTCGATTTTACCGCCGCCAAACGGTATCCAATCATTGGCTGATGAGTCCATTGCAGCCGTTCCCTCAGGAAGAATATTGATTCCCGTAACCGCATAAACGCCGACGCCGCAAAGCAGCGGAATCAAGAGCATCGCTACGCATAAAACACATAGGAATTGTTTCATATCGGCAATTTCCCCCAAATACTTATTGTAATTATTCTATCATACCGGAAAACCAAAAGTCAATTTTTTATTGAAAATCCGTTCCCCATTACTTCCGAGGCGGGAAGAACAAACACAAAAGCGCCGGTATCCTCTCCTTTTACAATTTGCTTCAACCGAAAAATATCCTGCCGCTGAACCAAACAGATGAGCATGTTATTCTGTTTTCCCGTATAAGCGCCGCGCCCCTCTAAAATGGTAACCCCCCGCTCCAGCTCCTGCATGATCCGTCGCGCGATATCCTCATTTTTGCCGCTAATAATACAGTATGCTTTTGCGCTGGAAAACCCATTCAATATATAATCTATGGTTTTTGTAGAAAAAAATACTGCTATTAACGAATACAATCCCGTCATAACGCCGGAAACGATCATCGATCCTAATACAATCACGGTATCGGTAACCAACATAATCGATCCCAAGCTCATTTCCGGGCGACGCGCATGCACCAGTTTTCCCAAAATGTCCACACCTCCGGTACTCCCTCCGGAAGAAAACGCCAGCGCAAGTCCCAGCCCGGTAAGGATTCCTCCGAATACCGCGCAAATCAACGGCTCATTTTCCACCGGACTTTGAATGGGAACAGCATCAATGAAAACCGAAAGCGCCACCGTTCCTATAAGGGATTTTATACCGAATTCCAATCCCAAATATTTGCGGCTGAAAAGAAAAAGCGGAACGTTAATAAGAAGAATAGAAAGTCCCACAGGAAATCCGGTAATAAAATGAATCAGCGCGGCAATACCGCTTGCCCCGCCGGGCGCTAAGGAAGCGGGAAGGATAAACAGCACATATCCCATAGCCGCGATAAAAGCGCCTAATATCAGCAAAAAATATTTTAATATACGCATAAAAACAATCACCTCTGCTTATTTTGTGCAGAAGTGATTGTTTTATCACGCTATTTAAAAATCTCCGAGACCTCGTCTACTTCTTTAGCCGTTTTATTTTTCTGAGAATTTTTTCTTTTTACTCCCAATATCACAAGCGTTGCAATCAAACAAATCACACCCAAGCCCCCAACACAGCTCAGCGCGATAATCCAACCAATCGGCAATGAAACATCATTCTGCAATCCTGAAGTGTTATCTGAAGAATCAGTTTGCTGCGGTGCCTCCGTCACAGTCAACTCTCCGCGGGTAAGCAGCACATTATCCACACTGATCTGGCTTACTCCCTCCGGTAATCCCGTAAGACAAAGCAGCCATTGTATGTCCTCCCCGGGCAAATCATTGTGTCCTACAGAAAAAGTTCCTTTCAGCTCATACCACCGTTGTGTTACCATGGTCTCAGACGCTTCGCCGATATTTGTAAAATAACCGCCGTCCTGCGCGGAAGAAAATAAAGAAGCCGGCATATCGCTTTGCACGGTAAGGGTGGGAAGAATCGGATCAGTTTCATTTTCGCAGGCAACGCGTACCATCATGGAAACCGTATAATCTCCCGGTTGGGTAATGTATTTTGAAAGTTTTAAATACGGAGAATCTCCCTGTGAAATATTATACAGTGTTAGGCAGCTGCCTTCATAACCGTCTTCATCAATTTTCAGCGTTCCGTTATACTTGATCCAAGAAACCTCCATACCGGGAAGTATCCCCTCAAAAGTGGAAGAAGCGGCCTCTAATAGATTTTCTTCTCCTAAAACAGGCGTGGGCAAAAACGGTGCCCATGTCTCCTGCGCAACATGGCCCGTAGCTGACGGAAGCGGGGGTGTCTGCACCGTTTGCGGCGGCGCGGTAGGCGGCATGGTGACAACGGAAGGGCCGGAAGAATCGGAAAGTCTCGGTGTAGGAACCGGAGTCGGATTCAGTTCCCCGTTTTCCATATCAATCGGCTGCATGGTAGCCGTATAAGTATATTCCAGTAAACGAAGTTCAACATTATCCAAATAAATATACGCAATGTCCGCGCCGATATTATCAAAACAAAATAAAGCTTCCTGCGTAAGCAAATGACTTTCTTCGTTTCGAATGCCGAACGTTGTGGTATAATGCACCCATTGATTAGTTTTTGCGTTTGAAAGCCTGCCGATACTTCCGTAATAGCTTGACGTTGACTGATTATACGCCGTACTGACGCTCAGCTGATATTTGGAGCGGATTACATTATTTAAGCTTGTGGTATTCTGATTGGATACTAAATAAATATCATAATCCAACTGAAAAATGCCGCCCATGGGAACAGCTCCTAAATTCAGCGCCGGTGAACACCAATTTTTTCCGCTGACGGTCTGAAAGATCATATATGGATTTTCACCCGAAGAATACTCAATGTTCCCCTCCTGAAACACATACCAGGCATTATAGGGGCTTGTCATATAGGAATCAGCGCTGTTTAGCAAATTATTTGATGGGGCCGCATAGCCCGTCACTCCAAGCAAACCAATAAGCATCACCGCCGCACACAAGACCGCACAATATTTTTTCATCTGATTTTATTCCTTTCATTTTACTTTTTTACAGAACAAGCTGTTTTTATAAAATACATCACATTTTCAAAATCATTTTAACGCATACAGTTTATCAAATACGATCTCTTCGATCTTACCGGTATCTGTATAGCTGCCTAAAAGCATGGAGATTTCTTGCATAGGCATCGGATAATTCCCCGTAAAACGCGGAGGAATTTCCTGGAACAGCGCCCGATAAATCAAATGCGCGCCTACATATCCCCCCAGTGGCTTGGTATGCTGATGTGCATCGTCAATACAAAAATCCGCGTAAGCCGCTCTGCACCGCGGACTTTCTATAAGTCTGTCGATCTCCTCCTGCCAGCTTAAGCAAATCACATCGGGATACCGGCTTTGAATCTGTTGAATAAAACTCTTATTTTCATTATGCGCCGGGAACAGCACCAACCGCGTATTCGAAAACTCACATGCCTGTTTTACTTTTATAAACTGTTCCACATCATTGGGAGCATATAACCCGCACTGAAAGACCACGCAGTATTTTCCCGCCCGAATCTGCTGCAGCCACTCTTCCTGCGCGTAATCCTCTACCGAGGCATATCCTCGGGAAACCGCCTGCAAATGATATTTCTTTTCGCCCCGCTGTAAAAATTGCTCTAAAAACACGCCGATCTCCGAAGTCCCGATAAAACTGTTCCCGAGAATCAAAATTGTATCGGAAGCATCGGAAAGAAGCGTAACCTTCTCCGTATCCCCGGCATCCTGCGGAATTTTTGCGTTTTCAAAAAGCAGCAGAAAGATAGCATCATCCATTTGTGTATAATCAAAACTGATGTAGATTGTACTCTTGTTTACGGTATCCGTAAAAGAATAGACTCGCTTATATTCTGTTTTTCCGTCTTGCTGCACTTTGTGAACCGCGCGTTCCGCCTGAAGATCTTCTTCTGCCCGTGCCCGAATCTCATATTTTTCTAAAGGCGTATGCGGAAGCGTGCTGCTGATCGTACCGATTTGCCGGCCGTTATAACGGATAGGAATAACCGATGCGGCAGTTGTCTCTATGACCCAATCTTCCGGCAGCGGCAACGCCAGACGGCGGCCGCCGGACGCAAAAGAAATTCCGCTTTGCAGCATATCGGAAAAACTGATCGCGCGGCAGCTTAAAGCGCGATAACCCGGTGTTTGCACCGGTCCTGACGATATCGCCGGGGCAGACGTCGACTCCTGTAAAAGAGGAAATGTCTGTTCCGGAAGCGGTGTTTGGCTCGTGAATGAAAACTCGTCAATTCCGCTCCAAACGTGTTCTTCCTCAGCGGTAAAAACCGTCGGCGAAGGCGTGTCAACAAGTGTGCCGGTGTCATGCGGCGCAGGAGCGCAACAAGTAAAAAGAAGTATTACCGAAGCCAAAAATCCCACAACCGCTCGTTTCATATCGCCTATCCTTTACGCACAAATACTATATATGTACTAAATTATACCATATTGTTTTTTTAAATTCAATACACAGTACAAAAAAATATCAAAATTTTTTGTATATGTTACAATGATGTGTGACACATATAAGTATCTTCTATATTATACAAAATACTATTGTTGACAAAAAACTGTTTTATGCATATAATGAAAAAGCATCTTTAACAGGTTTTGACTGTTTTGCTGCAATCCTATAGAAAAATTTAATGCTTTTAAGTAGCGGTACAGTCGATAGAATCAAGATAAAAAATATTTCAAAGCATTTACCTTGGGAGGCTTTTAAAAAGTAAAAATTACTTTTACAATGGTTTATTTTGCAATTTTAAAGGATAAAATAAAACTCGGGATGTGGCTCAGTTTGGTAGAGCGCCTGCTTTGGGAGCAGGATGCCGCAGGTTCAAATCCTGTCATCCCGACCAGTCGAGAGCCTCGACACGCAATTCGCGTTCGAGGCTTTTTGTTTGTCTAAATAAAATGCTCGCGTCAATTCAATGCCGGCATCTTTTTCAGCTCCTAGTTACAAACTGAGTCTGGACGCAATTCGCGTTCAGGCTCTTTTCTTTTCAATCAATGAAGATGCTCGCGTCCACAACGACATCTTTTTTAATCCCTCTTTACAGCGTAACGCCGGACCCAGTTCGTTTTGGATTCAGCGTTATCTTTTAGATTGATTACTCGATCGATTGGCTTGGTTTCTTTTTCTTTTACACAGGAACACCGGTTGTAATTTGAACAAAACGGTTCGGATCATAACCGGTATTTTTTATAGAAAGGCTTTTTTTACGGGGTTTAAGAGCAACAGTTCAGGCAGTATTCTTATAAAAATGTTGAAATACAGACCGCTTAATTCCGTGCTGAATTCATTTTTATAGCAGTATTTTATCCGGCTGCTTGAATCCTGGATATTACTTCACACGCCCAACATTGAGAAGAAACCAACGCATAGTTAATCTTCTGCTAAAAAACATTTAAATAAGAGTGTCGGCAAAGTCGACGCTCTTTTGCCCTGGCTCGAAAATCATTGCTTTTCGGACTGCATTATATTCCCTCCTATGCTCTTGAAAAGCCACTGATCAAGCGGTTTTTCTCTTATAAGAAGTTTAGGCGGCACACCGTCGCCGGAAAACAAAATGCGGCTGAACGCCGTAAAAAATGAAAGTTCGGGTTTGTCTACACTCTGAAATACAGAACATAATTTTTATGTTGAAGAATAAAGGAAAAAATGCTATAATAATATTGTTTTCTATACAAGGAATCGACTCTTAATACAGATAGAATATAATATCCAAGCTACGGGAGGAAATTTATGATACGACACAAAACATTCGGCTGCTTATTGACGATCTTTCTATCTCTGATCATGGTGATTGCAACGGTGTTTGCCATCGACACTGCTGAAGCCACTGCTCCCACATCGGAGCAGTTTGCCACCGCGGAGCAGCTGAAAACATTCAATACCGATGATACGGACGGCTCTGTCAGCGCCGCCAAGATCTACCTGGGTGAAAATAACCGGCAATGGTGGATCGCGGGCAGTCAGAGCGGAGACAGCCTCGTGCTCTTTTCGGCAAGTTCTCTGGGAGACGCGAACTTTCAAGAGACCTTCCAAAATCAGGAGTATGAGGGGCAGGAGGTGTACGCCAACCACTACGGCGCCAGCCAGATCAGAGCGAAGCTGCAGGAGCTGGCCCAAAGCCTTTTCAACGCTTCAGAGAGCGCTTTGCTGAAGACTTCTACCATCTATACCGAAGACACATTAAATAATAAGGTGTATGCCCTTGCGGATGAGTTGTATCTGGGGTATGCGACCTATGAATTTGATAAAACATATTTTTATGTGGGGGAAAATAGCGAGAATTCTCTTGAAAGTGGACTCCGGGTGGACGGCAGCTATTGGGGATCAGAGAATTCTTGGCTGAGAAGTCCCATTCCTGATTTTAACATTGACGCGCTAACTGCAGATTCTTGCTATGGTGTAGATTATGGAGTAGTCAGAGGATCATACTCCATACGCCCGGCGGTGAAGATCGATCTTTCTAAGATTCTCTTCGGGTCTGCCGCCCCGGCGGCAGCGGCGGAAGGTACACTGACCCTGACTGATACGGACGGGGACGGTGCCTTCACCCTCCGCTATGCCTCGGACAGCCTCGGAACGGCGGAGATCTCCTTGGACAAAACGAGCGTAAATTTCAGCGGTGTGCCGGAGGGAACCTATCTGGTGGTGCAGAACAGCAACGGCGCCTACGCAAAAGCGGTTAGTGGCACTGCCTCTATTACGGCATCTGATATGAATGTGACCAGCTTTGAAAACTGCAAGGTGTGGCTGGAAAAGACGGAGAACCGCATCACCTCTGCAACACCGGCAACGCAATTAACACCTCCTCCTGTCACTAACTATGACATCTGGGTGGCCGGAGAACAGGTCACCAGCGAAAACGCCGGTAATATCCTTGATGACGGCACAGTAAGCTATGATGCTAGGTCAAACACCTTAGCGCTGAACGGCGCCGTGATCAATCAGGCCTATACAAGCAGCGATTATTATACATCCGGCATTTATGCAGCGGGCGATATCAACATTACCTTGACGGGCGATAACAGCATAAATATCTCAGACGGAATAATCGCGGCAGGAATTCATGCCAACGGTGTGATTCAAATCAGCGGCTCCGGCTCGCTTACCCTTAAAGTAAACGACGGAAGCAGTGAAACGAGAGTGATATCAACCGGATATACCGATGGGGAAGCCGGTGTTGTAATAAACAGCGGCACGGTCAAAATTGATGCGGACGGTGAACGGGGAATCTATGCTGTCTATGTAGATGGCTCTTATGGAACGCAGCTTCCGGATCGTTATTTTCGGATAAACGGCGGCACGGTGGAGATGGACGCAGAGTCAACATCACCTTATTCTTGCTATGCAACCAATATTAAACCGGACTTCAGCGGCTATGAGGGCTATTCCGCCACTGCTATTTTAAACAGCTGGGAAGTACTTCAAGCCTATGACGAAAATAGCTGGAACTACTATCGATACATAAAGATTCAGCCCCTTGTATACGATGAAAACGGTATTTCCGAGGATAAAGAACACTTCCAGCCGGCAGCGCCGGCGGACGACGGGTATTACGAGATCAAAAACGCCGGCAACCTCTTCTGGTTTGCGGAAAAGCTTGCGGAAAGCGATGATAACGATGCTCTCAACGCCCGTCTTGCCAGTAACATCACCATGCCGGAGGGAATGAACTGGGTGGCAATGAAGGTCGGAACCTACGGCACACCTTACAACGGAACATTTGACGGCGCCGGATATACCATTTCAAACTTGAGTGCGGAATTAGAAGCCGGTGTATACAGCAACGAAGGTTTGTTCAAAACCATTGGAGAAAACGGAACCGTAAAAAATCTGGGCATGATCAACGCAAGCATAAAGCCCAGTTCCGGCGGCGCAGGGGCTATCTGCGGTACCAACCACGGACTAATTGAAAATTGCTACAATCTAGGCGGCGAGATCAGCATCGCTTCCATATATGGCGGCGGCATCGCCGGAGAAAATGACGGAATCATCCGCCGGTGCTATAATACCGGCAGCGTGGAATCAACATTTACTTACGGCTCTTCTATCGGCGGCATCGCCGGGTATTCCCATGACGGCGGCGAGATTATCGACTGCTACAACACCGGCGATATTACCGGCGCGTGGTATGTTGGCGGCATCTGCGGTGAGTTAAACGGTGGGACAGTTAAAAACTGCTATGGCACCGGAACAGCTACGGCTACATATCCCGGCTACGGATCGACGGCAAATCCTATTGTCGGCGGCCGCCTTGGCAGCTGTGCCGTTGAAAACACCTATTATATCAACGCAGCAGAAAACAACGCCGGCGGAAAAACTTCCGCGCAGTTTGCCTCCGGAGAGGTGGCATATCTGCTCAACGCAAATCGGAACGAAGTTGTCTGGGGACAGACTATCGGCACAGAGAGCGCTCCTGTTTTAGGCGGCAAAGCGGTCTATGCCGGATATGAATACTGCTATTCCGACAGCCTCACATACAGCAATGACTCTTCAAAAGTTTACCAGACAAAGCCTGAGCATAATTTTGCCAAGTTAGAATATGATGCGACTTCTCACTGGTATTCCTGCACCAATGATGGCTGTACGGCAATCAACGGGAAAGAAAATCATAAGGGTGGTCAGGCAACCTACTTTAAAAAGGCGGTTTGCGAGGTCTGCAATCAGGTATACGGAGAGCTTTCGGCGGATACCATTGCGCCTACCGGGGAAATTTCCATCGGAACAAACAATTGGAATGAATTCTCTGATTCCATTACATTTGATCTGTTCTTCAAAGATGCTCAGACGGTTGAAATTACAGCACAGGATGACAGCTACGATCATGATGGATACACCCAAGAGAAAAGAGTTCAAATTGAATATTATCTTCATACCGGAGATACGGCGCTGACAAAAGAAGAACTGGATAATAAAACCTTTACAGCATACACCGGAAGTTTCAATATCAATCCCGGCAATCAATATATCATCTATGCAAAAATTACCGATCACGCAGGAAATGTGACCTATCTCAGTTCCGACGGTGTTGTGCTGGATGCTGCTGCGCCTGTCATTGCCGGTGTAACGAACGGAGCGACTTATTACACCACCCAGAGCGTTACGGTAACCGATGAAAATCTTGCAAGTGTTACCGTGAACAATCAGGTACAGAGCGCTTCCGCGTTTACCCTTCCCGGCAATGTGGAAGAAACATATACCGTTGTGGCCACCGATAAAGCCGGAAATGTTACAAACTATACAGTCACTATGAAGCCAATCGGAAGCCTTGCTGACTCTATTGAAGGTATCACAACCGACAATGTAACTTCGGAGGACAACGCAGCGATTGAAGCAGTAAAAGCAGCTGTGGAGGCTGTAAACACTGATGAGGCTACCGATGAAGAAGCGGAAGCACTGAAAAGCATACTGGATAGCTGTGAATCTTTGATTACTAAGCTTAAAGAATCTGTACAGGCCGGAAGTACCGGGAATACCGAGAAGGTGGAAGATATTACTGCCGACAATGTGAAACCGGAAGATAAAGAGGATCTGACTGCTGCAAAAGAAGATCTGGAAAATGCTTTGAAAAACTTCGGCGGTAACTACACCGAAGGGGAAAAAGCGGCGTTGGAAGAAAAGCTCGAACAGATCAATAACGCCTTGAACAGCATTGAAAAAGCAGTGACAGTGCAGGATGCGATTACCGTACTGCCTGACACTGTAGAACCGGATGATACCGATGCCGAAAAATTGATCAATGAGGCAAAAGAGCAGTATGATTTGCTGACCAACCATGAAAAATCCTTGATTTCCGAGGAACTGAAGGAGAAACTGGAAAACTTGATGGGGGATCTTCTGGACTATCGAATCATTGAAGGTGACGGCAGCCGGTGGACAGTCGGAGAGGACGGTTCCGTTACCATGACAGCCAACGGTTCCGTTGAGAAATTCGTAGGCATTAAAGTAGACGGAAAAGAAGTCGATGCAGCAAACTATACGGTAAAACCCGGAAGTACCATCATCAGTTTGAAGCCGGAGTACCTGAACACGCTGTCTGTTGGCAAGCATACGTTGACGGTGATCTACACAGACGGCGAGACATCCGGTGAGTTTGAAATCTTAAAGAAAGCTGAATCCACTGCATCGGGAACAGGCGATAACAACAATATTGCTCTTTGGATTGCGATACTGTCTGTGTCCGGTATTGTACTCAGCGTAATGACATACAGGAAAAAGAAACAATCCATCTAACCACTGAACAATTAAAGGAGGCAGCAGCGGACTGATTTGGTCTGTTGCTGTCTTTTGTTATTGCAAAAATTTGTCGATTCAAATTCAACAGCCCAAAAAGTATGGTTGAATACCGGTTGCATTTTGAACAAAACTGTTCGACCGGTATTTTTTAGGCTTTGTTTATGGGCTTTAAGAATATCCATGCGGATCGGACAAGTGCTTTTACAAAAACGCTGAAATCCTGTGACAAAAAATAAAGGGTGCTGCAATTCCAACCCATTTGTTCAATGAAATTTCAGCTTTTTTTATTACGACAATCAGCCAAAGCAAAAAAGCAAACAAAACCGTAAAAGAGGACACAATAATTAAGGTTGTGATTTCCAAAAGAAAGAAGCTTGAATATGAAAATGCATTAAAACAGGCGGAAACATGTTCTGAAAGGATGCATATGTGTGAAAAAGCAATCTTTGATCCGTTAACATCTGAGTATGGCAGTCAATTTACTGCTGAGGCAGCTCATAATCATTTAGATAAGTAATAAGGTAATTCCTTCTTATAAATAACGGTAAAAAGCCATGAAACCTTTCTTTTTAGGGAAATATCCAAGTCTATACAGATATTTTCTTTGATAAATTAGCACGCTTTTCTTGATAAAATCGATAATAAATATGAAAGAGGCAGTAATTTTGGGTCACTGTCCTTCATCCTGTAGATAAAGTCCTCGTTTTGAGGGCTTTGTTTTTATAGAAAGAAAGAGGAAAAAGTATCGAAAAAGGAGCAAAACGTGGGAATCATAAAGATAACAAAAGGAATTGAAAAAACGACAGGAAGTTCAAGAATTATGCTCAAAATTGTTTGTAGGCCCTCAGAATAAAATGGTGAGTATTTTCTTAAACACAACTCAGCTATGTCTGAACAAACGGTAAAAACACCGTTTGTTATTTTATGTTCGCTGAAAAACATACTTTTCTATGTGCGCAGTGTTTCAAAGAAGCATACATAAATATAACAGAAGTTACATATATCTATTATTATACGGATATATTAATGTTATATATTCTAACGAATATTTCGTGAGGATGGTATGGATGACGGAACAAAAATTGATTGCTTTATCTCAAAAAATAAAAGATTCCGCGGTGGCCTTTCGTTTGGCTTCCGTTTATTATCATAAAGCGAACCGTACCGAAGAGGATTTGAAAAAAGCGGCTGAATACTATACGCTTGCGGCGGATATGGGCAATTTAAAAGCGGCCTGCCGAGCCGGGAACTGCTACTTTTACGGAAAAGGTACCGAGCCGGATTTAGGGAAGGCTTTTTATTATTTTTCTCTTGCCGCAAAAAAAGATAATGTGCGCGCGCTTTATAAGTTGGGCGATTTTTATATGAACGGGCTGGGCGGTGTGGAGATTGATCAAAAGAAAGCGGTTTTCTGTTATGAAAGAGCGTATCAGAAAGCCTCCGAAAGAATTTTGGATGAGATTTTGTATCCCGATATTTGCTTAAAACTTGCCGATTGCTATTTTAACGGCATTATTAAAAAAAAGAATTATCATATTGCATTGCGTCTATATGAAGACGCGGAAGAACAGTTTCGTTTCAGAATCTCCTGCGGAGATAAGTTTTCTGACGATAAATTAAAGCGTGCTGTTTTGGGAGCCAAAGAATGCCGAGAGTTTTTGGAAAATAAAAAATAACGGCTTTTAAAAACCGTTTTAGCTTGCAGATAAACCTGAACTTTGATTTTTTTGCAGCGTTCGCCGCATTTTGTTTTTCCGGCGACAGGTACGCCAGAAAAACTCCTTATAAGCGAAAAACCCCGTGATAAGTGGCTTTTTAATGGCACAGAGGTGGCATTGGCAAGGATAGAATGCAGTCTGAAAATCAACCATTTTTGAGTCAGCGGCGTCCCTGACCAAGAGAGTGTTGACTTTGTATACACTCTCTAACGGCTTTTGAAAAAATCTATTATTTGCTTTTTACATGGAAAAATCGGTAAATAAAGAAACCACTGCTGACCGGAAAGTCATAAATGCAGTGGCGAATTAAGTATGTCATTATGTATTATAAACAAAAAAATAAAATTGTCAAGAGAAATATTCCAAAATTTTAAAATTTTTTATTTTTTAATTTGCAAGATCCAATAGGACAGAGAGAAAAAGTTCATCAGAAGAATGATCATGAAAGATTTTGTAATTCTGAGAAACATTAAAACAAGAAATATTGTCCAAAACCCATTGACAAAACCGGCACCTGCCTTTATACTATACACGTGTTTGGAGAGATGGCTGAGCTGGTCTAAGGCGCACGATTGGAAATCGTGTAACGGCTAATACCCGTTCAGGGGTTCGAATCCCCTTCTCTCCGCCAGGCAAAAGCCCGGAGCCAAATCGCGCTCCGGGCTTTTACTTTTGCCTAAGCAAAGATGCACGCAGTAAAGCACGATATTTTTTTACTCTCTCTTTTTACACATGGGAATAAGCCGTGCCTATTCCGATTTTTTTATAAAAACAATCCCGTATTTTTCGGTTTCTTTTTTTCTATAAATATAAAAGGTCATTTACAGCCCCGCGGAGCTTCTTTTCTTCACGATGACGGCTTTATGAGATATAAGAAACTGAAAAATATAAACGATGCAAAAAGTTGCTCTATAGGATAAGCCGGCCGAAAAGTGAACGGGGATTCGGACGAAAAGTTTCTTTTTCAAGAATTAAAAATTGGGGACCGTGCCTTATTCCCGCCAATACCGTTTTGATGCTCTTAAAAGGAATCTTGTTTTATGACATTTTCTCTATAAAACGTTTTTTATCGCGCCGATTGAAAAAAATAAAATGCGGCGTTACCACCGCAAAAAAACAAAGTTTAAGTGTATTCCCCTATAGAATAATTTTTTTGTATTGCGCCAAGAAAAAACGGAACTTTTGCCGAAAGGCTTTTTAGGTTTCCGATAAAAAAGTAAAACGATAAACCTGTCTGTCCCCCAACGATACTAGCTCATTCCACATGGACGCCGGCCGCACCCAGATATCTCCGGTGCCGTATAGTGCCTTATAAACCACCATATTTTCCAGCGTTTCACTGTTTTTGGCGGTAAAAAGCACTTGATATTCCTTTCCCTTAAAGTGCCGATACCTGCCGGGCAAAATTTCTTCCTCCGGCTTTGCCGGATCATGGAAGAGCGTAAATTTTTCAATTTCAGGCGGCAGATATCCATGTGTGCCGCTTTGAATAAACTCAATAGATTTTTTTACATAAAAGTTATGATAAAGAGTCATAACCGTAGCAGGCGGACAGACATAATCCCCCAGACGAGCGCTGATCCGCACCGGACATTTTACCCGTGTAGCCTGCGCCGCGGTATCAAAATACCGCAGCCCTCGCGCAAAAGAAGGACGCCATCCCTGCATATAGCCGTCGCTTTCGGCATTTAAATCACAAAACCAGGGGACTAAAATATCCAAGAATGTTACATCTTTATCATGGGCGGCACAGGTTGTTGCCTGCAAAGCTCCCTGACTTCCGCCATGAGCTTCCAAATCTTTTTTGTTCCACTCCGGCAAAGTTTTTAAAAACTTTAGCGCGGTAAGATTTCGGATCATCATGTTTCGCCAATAGGTGGTGTAGGGGGATGTGTTTTCCTCCATACGGAAGCCATACTCTGCAAGCTGCGGATATTTCAGCGCATATTCCTCGCTTTTCAAACCGTTTTCGATTCCATGGGCATTGAGATTCAGATGAATGGCGTTCTTTGTAAAAGAAGGCTGCGCGCCGACGACGCTGTATCCTCTGAAAGAAATTATCAGCGGGAAAGGCCCCATTCCTTTGGGAAGGGACAAATATCCCGATGCGGGAGTCTCCAGCGGAGTTGATATTTTAACGTCAAAACAATCAAAGCCCTCGGGAACATCACAGGTATACGGAGTTTTTTCAAGAAGCCGCGGGGTAAAGCCGTCAATCATCGCTTCAATTTCACCCCAATAGGCATCGAAATCCGAGGGAACGGTATCATGATACCTTAACTTTTGCACATCAGCTCCGGCGCCGGCATCACATACGTCAAAGTTTTGATCCGTCGTTCCGTCTTCTGAAAGAGCGATACACGTGAGATGTACAAAGCCCGGACGAAAGCACTCCGTCCGCAGTACAAAATTCTTGCCTTTTTCGCATTGACCGATTCCTTCGTGAATCTGACCGTCATCCCCGCGAAGAGTCCATTTGAATTTTTTACAGGAGATTTCCTTTCCGTCCTCAGCGGCCGAAAGTAAAAACAGCATCGGTTCTCCCGCTTGATAGCTCAAAGCCGGTTTGTTCAAATTACATCTGAAATATTTTGCCATACTCTTTATTTCTGCTGTTCAGCAGTTTTTTCCTTTTTAAAAATTTGAATTTTCTCAATTCCCGATACGATTTTTTTCTCTTCGTCGATATATCCTTCGTCAGAGAATAGATTCAAACGCAGATAACGGAAAGTTCCCTCCAGTTTTTCAATATTGACTCGCTGCCGCGAAGGCTCGGCGATACGATCGCATAAAATATGGATTTCTCCGTTTTGAATTCCGTCTACACGGTAAGCGTACAAACCATCGGTATCCTTTTCAAATTCAAGCCCGATGCAGGAAAGCGGTGTTTCCTGCCCCAAATCAATTTCAATGATATTGCTTGCCGCAGGACAGAACGGCCGCCATAATTCCCCGCGGGAAAGCGCCTCGGGCGAGGTAGTATCATCGGTAAACACCGTCGACGCAGTAAAAGTGATTTCACGGCCATCGCACTGCGCAAGCCGTACCGGCGGTGTAAAAATCTCCAGCCGCGCGGGAACAAACGGTTTGTTTGTGATCAAAAGTATCCAATCGTTTTGATCCAGACGCGGCGGAACGGAATACTCCGTTTGTCCGAATACGGTACCGGCTTCGATATAAGCGCCGGTACGGACATTAAACCACCATATATGATACAAACGATCCGCCTGCATTTGTTTTAATTTCCCGGTAATCGGTTCATGGCCGTAAAGATACAGCACATAGGTTTTATTTTCATCATGGGCTAATACCGCGTTTTCTTTGCTTGAAAATTCACCGTATTGCGTATCATAAAACACAGGAACCAGCGAAGGAAAATCAACGGCTTCAAAAAATTCTTTTACAAAGCGCATTTCTTGTCCCGCAGGTTTATACAGTCCCATAAACCAAGGTTCACCGTTATAGGTTGTAGCCCAGCCGCCGTCGGCGGGATCCTTGCTCCAGCGCATACCCCAAATTCCATGAACGCCATAGGTAAATCCATAACTTCCGCAAAGGATGGCCTTCCATGCGGCGTTGCGGGCTTCCTCATATCCGTTAGAGCAAGTCATGGGATTGACGGTACTGCTGACAGAACGCCGCAAATCTTCATAAAAAGCCTCGGTTTCCATAAAAAGCTTTCCTTTAATATAATAATCATAGTACTTGGATTTAGGCCGCATATCTCCTTTTTTCAGATCCCGCCGATGGCCGGCCTGCAAAGCCCAGAATTTATGCCAAGGCCTGGCATCGAGATCCGGACTGGCTGAATGAGGCGCGGCATATTCCAACGCCAGCATATGCGTACCCAAAGGATGATGATACCCGTCGTACTTACTGATGATTTCGGCAGCGTGAATATACGGCATGTAATTTTCCAGCTTCCCCTGTACAAAGCCCATATCGATCTCTTGACCGGTAATCCAAATGATGGGATAAGCCGCGTAGCGAGCTACCATATATTTTGCAAAATCCGTCAGTGCTTCTCCCATCGCGGCAGTCGTGACCGAATGTACACCCAAGCCCATAACAATGGTAAAACCGCTGTCGGCTAAATAATCCATCTTTTTATCAAAATTTTCATTAAAAGCTTGGGGATCAATGAGGGTATATTTTTTCTTCCACCAATTCCGGCGCTTGCCGCCCCCGCCGTCATTGTCCGCGGCGGAGGGATAGGTCTGATAGACGTTATACCCCTGCCGGCGCCGATAATCCACCATATGTTTGAATTGACTTCCGCAATGGCATCCGGGACAATTGCATTCCTCCAAACGCTCCAAATCCGGTGCTTGCCAGTGGGTATCTCCCAGCCAAAAAAACGGTGTTCCGTCTTGATAGAAAAAATACCGTTTATCCGAAGACATCGTAACAAAACCGTGGCGATCTATTTCGGTAGCCGCGTCATTTTCACAGCATAACAAACTTCCGCGGGCACATAGGGAGGGCTCATTGCTTTCAATAACGTATTCCCACTTTCCCGTTTTTACCGGTGAAAAACGAACGCAGTATTGGTTTTCTCCTTTCCAAAATCCGGGCAAAGCAATTTTTTCACCGCTTTCGTGCGTGAATACAGCATCGATATTTACATCTAAAAACGGATTTTCATATTCTTTTTGCGTCGTTAAAAGAATGTCCGTACGCCGGTATAACTTTACCATTATAAAAGTCCTCCCAATCAATATTATTACTGGTATTGTACAATTTTTTTCGGGGATTTTCAAGAAAAATATAAAAATATTTTAGCATAACTCCTTTGGGCGCCGTTCATACTGAATACAGCTGTAAATAGATATTAAAATTATTACAAAAGTATTACAAACTGTTTGACAAATCACTGTTTCCCACGTTATAATATCAATAAGAACTTTAGGAGAATACACGTTTGTTATGACTTCTGTAAGAAACACCGTGCAAAAGAAACTGGTATATGAAGCCGCTTTTGCCTTGGATCATCCCACTGCCGAAGAAGTGTATTGCAAAGTAGCAAAAGAGCAGCCTTCTATCAGCCGAGCTACGGTTTACCGTATTCTTAATAATCTTGCTTATCAAAACAAACTGCTGAAAATCAAAATACCCGACAGTGCGGTCCGATATGACAAAACGCTGAATAGGCATTTTCATATACGGTGTATAAACTGCGGAAAAGTAGAAGATGTAAATATAGAAAATATAAATATAAAAAATATGAAGGAATTTCAAGGAGATTTTAAGAGTTACTGCCTATTGGACTATACCCTTGTATTTGAAGGTTTGTGCCCCGTATGCAGAAAATAGAGTTTTTTTGTTGAAAAACCATAAAGATAATGTTATAATAGAAATGGAGGATCGATTTTATACATAAATAAGGAGGGAAAAATGTATGAAAGAGTTTTTTCAAAAACTTTGGATGGATTATGTGCTCTCTGCCGTTATAACGGTTCTTGCAGGACTTGTCATTACCATATTTTATCGGGTAGCAATGGATGTGGTATGTATTTTACTGGGTGTGATCGCAGTGCTGATCGGTATTATCAGCATGTTCAAATATTTTAAAGCGCCGGCGGGCAGTCAGTATATTATGCTGATGAGTCTTATTTTCTGTGCTATCGGTATCTATATTATATGCAATCCTGTCTTTTTGCAGAATATGGTTGCTATTGTGCTGGGAATTGTTATTATTTTTCATGGCATCATTGATTTGCAAAACACTGTTGCCATGGCTAAAGCAAAATATTTATATTGGTGGGTCGCACTGATTATATCTTTGATAACGCTGGCCGCAGGCATTGTACTTATTGTGCTGCAGAACACGGCAATGCAGTCACTGGCGCTTATTGCCGGTATTATGCTGATGGTTGAAGGTCTTATGGATATTTGGGTTGCGGTAAAGGTAAAGAAATTAAATGGCTGATAAAAAGAAATTTATTGCAGGTCTGCTGTGCGCGATTATGCTGTTATGCGCAGGCGGCTGTAAGGAAAATATAAACGAACAAAACGGAATTCAGGATCCGATTAGTAAAATTGCTCTGATTACAGATGTCCTTGAATTGGAAGAGGACTTTCATACCGCTGCCGTATGGCAGGGAATTGTTAACTGTGGCGACGCTAACGCTATTGAATATGCGAGTTACCGCCCCGAACAGGCGACCGTTGACGCTATCTCGGCGCAATTTGATCTTGCCGTAAGCGAAGGCGCCAAAGTTATTGTATGCAAGGGAAGTTTGTTTGCCGGAGCTTTAGCCAAAGCACAGGAAAAATATCCTGATGTAAAATTTATCGGTATTGATATCCCCGAAGCCAGTATCGGTCAGTTGGCGGAAAACACACATTGTGTTTTGTTCCGGCAGGAACAGGCAGGCTATATGGCAGGGTACGCCGTAGTAAAGGACGGTTTTACCAAACTTGGATTTTTAGGTGAATTTGAAACGGAAAACTATTCCAATTACGGTTACGGTTTTGTAGAGGGCGCCTATAAAGCCGCTGCGGAGATGAATACGCATATAGATGTTACTTTCGGTTACGCCTCAGATTACAGCAGCCCCGAGGAAGCCCTTGCCGGATTGGATCAGTGGTTTGCTTCCGGCACCGAAATTGCCATGGTAAGCGCCAATGACAGCTTTGTACAAAGCGCTGCCGAGCTTGCCGTAAAAAATTTCTGTTATCTGGTAGGCACCAATATTGATCAATCCTATTTGGGCAGTAATTTTGATTACAATCCTTTTATGACCAGTGCCATGAAGGGAATTACCGAAGCGGTAGACGCGACGCTGGAAATGGTTCTTGCCGGAAACTGGAGCAGTCATTTAGGTGGCCAAACTATTCGATTTGGCCTGCAAAACGGAAATTATTTGTATTTGCCGGAGGACGAAGGCCTTTGGCTATTTGAGAATTTTACGCTGCCTGAATATAATGAACTAAAAAATAATCTTTCTGTAGGAAATATTATCATAAGCAACTCAATGCCCAAAATCGATGAAGAATTTGCCACAATAACCGTTATCAGTGAACAAAATGAAGAGTAAAAATCCTGATTTTTGATGTGCCCCTCAAAATTAGACTTTTAATAGCGTAGTGGTATTAAGGCTGCTGCGCTATTTTTTATGCAGCTAAGGCAGAAAGCCAAAAAGCAATCACACGCGCAAAAATTGATGGCTGTACGGGGAAAGCATTGAGAAGCGCCATTCAGAGTTTGAAACCCGCAAAAAGTTTGTTCATGGGGAGATTGATACAGTGATCGGGCGTTCTGATTCTTCTGAAGTTTTTCTGATACCGGATGAGCATATGACACGCAAACGTCATCTTGTCAAGATGATTGTAGAAGCGGTGACAGAAGGGCTCAAACAAATTCGAGAACGGTTGGATATCGATGGTCAACAGTTTTTCGTGCAATTGCCGGCGGCAACGGCAGAGAGCTCGTAGCCTTGTCAAATCTGTTTGAGGAAACAAAGATGTATGATTTCAAGTCAGGCTCGCTGACCGCTTCCATACGTTTTCGCATATTGTAGTCCGTCATTTTCCTGATATTTTTTTGCAAAGAAAAGACTTTGGGAAAGAACTGACGGAAAAACGGCAAAATATTCGTTTTTTCGAACTGCGGGGACCTGCATCAATACTGGATTTTTAACGAACGAAACGGATACTGATCCAACAAATTTCCATTCATATAGAGCATGAGATCATAGCACAAGCAAAAAATTCTCTTATCCGCCGTTTTTTTAAAAAGGCAGAAGGTTTGCTCATGTTTCTGACAAAACCGTTCTGTTTTTTGAAAATCAACCATTTACCCTGCAAAATCTTTCATGATCATTCTTCTGATAAACTTTTCTCTGTTTTATTTGATCTTGCAATTTATTATTGTCTTATCCCCTTTTAACACATCCGATATCCAACAAACCGGTCACTTCATAGCGCGAGGAAATATAAAAAACAAAGTATTTTATGCTGATTGCAAAGTCCTTCGCTGATTTCACTCCGCGGCCGACTGTAAAGTAACGGCAGCAAACCCTTTACCGATAATTACCCTGATGCTCATTTTTTTCAAGAACAGGCACAACGCTCTTAAAAAGCCTGCACATATAAATAAAAGCCCAACTGAAACAGACGGGCACAAAAAAACCGGACGCTTTGTCCGGTAAAATTTTAGCTACCAACAGAAAGGAATACAGCGGCCACCGAAACACATACAGATAGCCAATGAAGTACAATAGGAACACATTCGTCCCATGGGAACATTCAAAGAGGAGCTTCGCTGCTGATATCGTCCGCCCTCAGCAGATATATAATTAAAAAAGTTTACATATTCGGCATTCGCAGGATCATGCTGCACAGCCATAGCCGCATAGCTGATTGCACTGGCTTTATTCCCTAAATTATAATTGGCTACCGCGCACAGATAATACCACTGTCCATCCCGTGTATTCATCTGTTCCAGCATTCTTAAAGCCTCGCTGTTGCGTCCCATGCGAATCGCGTCGCGCACATTTTTATACATACCGCCGTCATAATTCCGGTTTTGGCCGTAATAGGTGTCATAACCGCCGTAGTTGCCATACGTATGATAGCTGCTTTCTTCATACGCCCGTCCGTAATCGGCACTATAATCACCCGAACCGCCGCGCAGCTTATTATACGCTTCGTTTACCTCGCGCATCTTTACCTCTGCCGCCGCGTCATTGGGGTGCAAATCGGGATGATATTTCTTGGCCAACTTTTTATAGGCCTTTGAAATCTCGTCCTGTGTCGCGCCGCGCGGCACACCCAAAACCTGATAAGGATCCTTTGTCACTTATTTTCCTTCCTTCCGGAATCTGGTCCAGATGCCGGAGAACAGAATATTTTCAATAATGCCTTTATTTTGTATTATATTCATTGTATCATAGATATCCGTACAATCACTTAATAAAATTGTTAAAATTTTCTGAAAATCATGCGAAGATACTTCTATCATTGGATTATATCTGCATTTTCTGACATCTTTTTTTAAATCAACACATGCATCCATAATATAAATGGCCTTTCCCAGCCGGAAACCAAATTCCGATAAAGCGGAGTCTTCTCCCTGCACATCAAACAGCTGTGCCATCAGCCTGCCGAAGCAGTTGGCGGGAATATCCGGATTGTGTTCTCCGCTTGCCTCAATAGAAGCAAGATCCTTTAGATATCCTTGAATTCGTTCTGTCTTTTGGGGATACTGCCGCTGAATTTTTTCCACCGCTTTCTGCAGACTGCTTTTTGCGGCAAGCGCTTTGATGCTTTTATCATCTTTCCAATCGTCGTCAAATTTAAAATAAGAAAGCAAAAGATTCATCTGCGCCGCGTATTCGGTAAAGCGGTTGACAATAAAAGAATGTGCTTTGATAGGGTGTACTAAACATTTTTCCGTACATACTTCTTCCGGTAAATGATAATACGCGCTTAAAAACAATGCCAGAAACGTCATATCAAAATTAAGAGTGATTCGGCCTTTAAATCCCGCAATTTTTGAAAGCTCACGGCAAAGCCCGCAATAATAAGCCCGATAAATCCGCTCTTCTTCCGGGGTCAAGCCTTCCTTGCTTGCAATTACAAATCCAAACATATGCCCTCCACTCTTATAGGCTTATCGATTTTAATAAAATCGGTACCGACCAGGCAATCATAGGCCAGGATATCAACGCCGTTTTGCGCAGCCTGTTCCAGCGCGGCGGCAAAGGCCGCGTCACAAATACGGTTAGGTGTAAAACCGGAAACACCTTTCATCTGCACCACAAAAAGAACACACGCCTCGCAGCCCTGCCGCTTAGCGCGAATCAGTCCCTGCAGATGTTTCCTTCCCCTCAGAGTAGGCGCATCCGGAAACATGGCGATACCATTCTTTTCAAGCGTAACGCCTTTTACCTCAACAAAGCGATAAAAATCAAAACCTTCAATAAAAAAATCAAAACGGGAATCTTCAAAAGTTACTTCACGCCGAATCCGGGCGGAAGGGTACTGTTTTTGTAAAAACTCAGCTGCTACCCAATTCGGAGCCTGGGAATCTATATTGACAAGCGTTTGCGCTTTTTTTACCGCAATCAAATCCCATGCCGTCTTTCTGTCTTCTTTTTCCGCCGCTGTTACGTAAATTTCAGCGCCGGGAATCAGAAGCTCCTTAAGCCGCGCGGTATTTTTCACATGACAAAGCTGTTTCTTTCCCTCAACCTCGGCCCATACGGTAAAACGGTTGGGACGATCCAGAAATATGCCTTTTTCAACGCGGCCGTATTTCATAACGATTCCAAAAGCAGCGGAAGTTCTTCAAGGCGCGTAATCTCACCGTCAATCCTAATATCCGCCGGATGCGTTTTTTTCATAGGGTTAAACCAGCAGGTATGAATCCCCGCGTTATTGCCTCCCTGCATGTCCGAAGTCAGGCTGTCGCCCACAATAATGGTATTGGCTTCCGTAAAACCGGGCATTTTCTCAAAGCAACGCATAAAAAATTCACGGGCCGGCTTATCGAAGCCTATACGCTGTGAAATAAAAATCTGCTGAAAATATTTCGTGATTCCCGCGCTTTGAATCCGGCTGTCCTGCACGGCGGCATTGCCGTTAGATACCAAATAAAGCTTATATTTCGGCGCAAGTATTTCCAGCAGCTCCGGCGCGCCGTCGATAAAATAGTGTCCCTGTGCCAAAAAACTTTTATATAACGTGTTGGCAAGTTCAGCGTCACGTATTACGCCAAGCTCCTCAAACAGCAAAGAAAATCTTCGCACTAAGATCTCCGGCCGCGTAAGCTTCCCCTGCTCTAACAGCTTCCACTGAGCGTCATTGATCTGGCTGTAGCGTGTAACCGTAGCTTCCTTAGGAACAATATCCAGCCGCTGCAAAGTCTTTTTTAAAGCCGCTGCTTCCGCTTTATGAAAATCCAGCAGGGTATCATCCAAATCAAGCAATACATTTTGTATCACAAGAGGTCCTCCTTTTAATCCCGCATAAGCGCGTAAAGTTTATCCGGAAAATTTACGGTCATTCCTTCGGTTGCAAGAGGATACACTTTTTTCATAAGCGCTTCATCTGTCACGCCCCAAAGTCTTACCCCTAAGCCGTTCTCCCGGGCAACGGCAATCTCCTCCGGAGTAACCAACGCCGCCTGCGGACATATCTGACTGCCGCCGATCTTTTTCAAGCGCTCGACGGCATCGGGCGTAATTTTATTTAACAACCAGGAAAGCCTGATTTTGCCGTCGATTCCACGCATGGCTTCCAACGCGTCAAAAAAGAAAGAGGAGATATATACTTTATCCATTGCATCATATTTCTTAATGATTTCCAAAACTTCTTTTTCAATTCCCCTGACTTTCAATTCAAGGGCAAACGTGAGATCAAGATGGAAATATTTTTGAGCGAAATCCTCAAAAAGAACGATCTTCTCTCCCTTATATTTCTCACTGAACCAGCCGCCGAAATCCATGGCAAGCAATTCCTTGTACGTATACTCCGCAAGTTTACCTCTGCCGCTGGAGCGTCCGTCAAGCATTTCGTTATGAAAAAGAACAATTTTTCCGTCTTTGGTCTTTTGCAAATCGGTTTCTATACCATTAGCCTTCATGGCAATGCCCAGATCAAACGCTGCGACAGTACTGTCCGGCGCATAGGCCGATGCTCCTCGATGCGCATAATTCACAAACATACAAAATTCCCCTTTCTTAAAGAATGAAAACAGGCACAGATAGAAATGCCGTGCCTGCTTGTGTTTTTTCAGCTTTTACGTTCCAGTCCCATAAAGCACAGACCGATTGTACCCGGCCCGCAATGGGTTCCTACTACCGGACCGACAAAATCAATGCGAAGCGTACCGATTTCATGCTTTTCCTTCAGCATATCCGCAAGCAATTGTGCGTCTTCAATAGCATCCGCGTGAAGAATAGACACCACATTGTTCTTTGTATCCTGCGCGTAGGTATCAAAGGCTTCCGCCAATGCCCGAAGCGCTCGTTTTCTTCCCTTTACCTTTTGATCGACCACCAATTTCCCCTCACGGCTAACCGTTAATACCGGTTTCAAATCTAAAAGTGTTCCCATAGTGGCCGCAGCCGCGGAAAGCCTTGCTCCGCGTTTTAAGTGATTCAAATCGTCAACCGTGAACCAGGCTTGCGATTTTTGCCGATTGTCTTCTACCCATTTTTTTACCGTATCCAAATCCGAACCATCTTTCCACATGCGGGCGGCTTTTAATACCAGGATTCCCGCCCCCATGGAAATCGAAAGGGTATTTACCACCTCAAAGCGCCGCTGCGGAAACTCCTCTAAAAGAGCCTGACGTGCTTTTTCCAGAAACTGATGCGTACTGGAAAGCGCCGTGGAAAAAGAAATCATTAAAATATCCTTTCCCTCTTCCAAACTGGGGCGGAACGCTTCCGTATAATTCTGTTCGTTCAGCCCTTGGGTCTGAGGCATTTCTCCTTTCCGTACACGGTCGAAAAACGCTTTGAAATTGGTTTGTTTTCCCAGGTCATAGAGATATTCCTTTCCTCCGATTACATACGGCATACGAATAATGCCCAATCCCAACTCTTCGGCCCATTGAAAAGGAATTTCCGAGTTTGTATCGCAAAATAACTGATACATGATTTTTACCTCCGTAAATAATATATAAAAATATAAATACGCCTTTATTATACATTTATTTTATATTTCTTACAAGCTGATTTTTTTACCGGAGTTTTCATAAAAGACGGGGTTGTTTTTTGCAAATTGCCTCTGTGTTAACAAGCAGTCCGAGTCACGGCAATACCGGCATTGCCGTGACTCGGCAAAAAGCACCGTTAGGAGTTTTTTATAAAAAATTTTCCCCAGGGTGCGGTACTTTCTACTTTTCATACTGTAAACATACGCAAGAGAGCGGGTAAATAGAGCAAAATATCAACAGTTTTTCAAAAAAGCGCAAAACCGTACTGTTTTCGGATGTTTTTAGTTTGACAAAACCTGTTCATCACTATATAATTCTATCATGTTGTGGATAACTTTTTATATGTTTGAAAGGAGATCGCTTCATGGCGGAAAAACAGTTTGTTACGCAGATTGCAGATATTCATGAGGATTTTCCTCAATGGTATACCGATGTAGTTCTCAAAACCGAAATGGTAGATTACGGTCCGGTAAAAGGTACAATGGTGATTCGTCCCTATGGGTACGCCGTTTGGGAACTAATTCAGCAGCAAATGGATCAGCGCTTTAAAGAAACCGGCCATCAAAACGCCTACTTTCCGATGCTGATTCCCGAAAGCTTCCTGCAGCGGGAGGCAGAGCATGTGGAAGGCTTCGCGCCCGAAGTGGCTTGGGTAACTCACGGCGGAAACGAAAAGCTGGCCGAACGTTTAGTGGTTCGCCCCACCAGTGAAACGATCATCTGCGAAATGTACTCCAAATGGATCCAATCTTGGCGGGATCTTCCGCTAAAATGCAATCAATGGTGCAACGTGGTACGCTGGGAAAAATCCACCCGTCCGTTCCTGCGTACCAGTGAATTCTTATGGCAGGAAGGACATACCGTACACGCTACGGAAGAAGAGGCGCGGGAAGAAACGCTGACAATGCTTGAGGTGTATCGGGAATTTGCCGAAAACGTATTGGCCATTCCGGTATTTTGCGGACGAAAAAGTGAAAAGGAAAAATTCGCCGGTGCCGCCGAAACGTATTCCATTGAAGCCATGATGCTTGACGGCAAAGCCCTGCAGGCGGGAACCTCGCATTTTTTAGGCGATCATTTTTCCAAAGTCTTTGATATTCAGTTTCTGGATAAAGACGGTGCGCTGAAATATGTACAGCAAACCTCCTGGGGCACTTCAACCCGCATGATCGGCGGCGTGGTTATGGTGCACGGCGACGAACGCGGATTAAAGCTGCCGCCTGCTATTGCACCGATTCAGGTGGTTATCGTTCCCGTAGCGGCTCATAAAGAAGGGGTTTTGGAAAAAGCCGAAGCATTGCTTGCACGTTTGAAAAACGCCGGTATTCGCGTAAAACTGGATGACCGCGACGCCTCGCCGGGATGGAAGTTTAATGAATGGGAAATGAAAGGTGTGCCTATAAGACTGGAAATCGGTCCTAAAGATATTGAAAAAAACCAGGCTGTACTCGTACGGCGTGATAATCATGAAAAGCTGTTTGTTTCACTGGACACCATAGAGGGTATCACTGCCGAGTTGCTGAGCACCATACAAAAAGATATGCTGAAAACCGCGCGCGCGCATCGTGAAGCACACACCTATGAAGCAAAAGACTGGGAAGAATTTAAGACAGCCATAGACAATAAAAATTTTGTATACGCTCCCTGGTGCGGAGAGAGAGCATGCGAGGACGCCATTAAGGCCGAAACCGGCGCCACTACCCGTAATATTCCCTTTGACGCGGAAAGCGCGGAGGGATGTACATGCGTACATTGCGGTAAAAAAGCCAAAACAAGAATTTATTTTGCAAAATCCTATTAACGGAGCATCGATATGTTGACAAAAGAATGGAAAAACTTAAAAAACGGATCGGATATCCGCGGTATTGCCGTGGAAAGCGAAAATAACCCGATCAATTTAACTGACGAAGCCGTTTCCGCCATTGCAGCCGCTTTCGGTCTATGGCTGTGTAAAAAAACGGGAAAAGATCCAAATAAAATAAAAATCGCCGTAGGTCATGACTCCCGTATTTCAGCGCCCCGTCTGAAAAACGCAGTGCTTTGCGCTCTTACCGGCACGGGTTTTTGCTGTATTGATTGCGGTCTAATGAGCACACCCGCCATGTTTATGACCTGTGTAGTTCCCGCGCTGGATTGCGACGGAGCCATTCAGCTTACAGCCAGCCATCTGCCTTATGACCGCAACGGAATGAAGTTTTTTACTAAAGCCGGCGGTCTGGAAGAAAAAGACATTGACGTTTTATTGGAAGATGCCCAGGATGGCCGAGGCTGTCCCCAAGCGAGGGGAACAACGGAATCTTTTGATTTTTTATCGATCTATGCCCAAATGCTGGCTGATAAAGTGCGCAACGGTGTCAATTCGCAAAAGAATTTTGATCAGCCCTTAAAAGGCTTTAAAGTAATTGTGGATGCCGGTAACGGCGCCGGCGGTTTTTATGTGGAAAAAGTGCTAAAGCCTTTAGGCGCCGATACGTCGGGCAGTCAATTTCTGGAGCCGGACGGCCGGTTTCCCAACCATATTCCCAATCCTGAAAATGCGGAGGCTATGGCCTCGGTTACCGCGGCGGTTAAACAAAGCGGCGCGGATATCGGGCTGATTTTTGATACCGATGTTGACCGTGCCGGCGCGGTGGATTCCAAAGGAAAGGAAATCAACCGTAATCGGTTGATTGCCCTGATTTCCGCCATATTGCTGGAGGAACGCAAGCCGGCGGTTATCGTAACCGATTCCATCACTTCCAGCGGCCTGAAAAAATTTATTGAAAATCACGGCGGTATGCATCATCGGTTTAAGCGCGGTTATAAAAACGTAATCAACGAGGCCATACGTCTGAACCAAGCAGGACAGTATTGTCCTCTTGCCATTGAAACCAGCGGTCACGCGGCCTTAAAAGAAAATTATTTTTTAGACGACGGCGCTTATTTGGTAACGAAGCTGCTGATCAAAATGGCACAGCTGCGCGAGCAAGGCAAAAAACTGGATGATTTTCTGCTGGGGCTTGAAGAGCCCGCCGAAAGCAAAGAATTCAGAATGAACATCGACCGTGAGGATTTTAAAGCTTACGGCCAAGCCGTTATTGACCGATTAACCGAATTTGCCGCGGGTCAGCCGGGCTGGAATCTGGCAACGGATAATTATGAGGGCGTACGAATTTCCTTTGATGAGCAAAACGGAAACGGTTGGCTGCTGCTGCGGCTTTCCCTTCATGAACCGCTGCTGCCGTTAAATATCGAAAGTAATTCCGTCGGCGGCGTAAAAACAATTGCGCGCAAGCTGTATCCGCTTCTGTACCGTTATAAATATTTGGATACTTCGTTGTTAAAGGCATATTTAAGTGAATAAAAGTAAAGGGCGGCTGTTCGCCCTTTTCAGTTTTTTTATAAAAAAAGGAATGGAATTCATGCTTTCCTGTTGTTTTACCGGACACAGAAAAATATCTGCCGAGCAAAAACGTTTGCTCATCAAAAAGCTGGATGGACTGCTTGACGAACTTTACAAGCGCGGCATAACGCACTATATCTGCGGCGGCGCTTTAGGCTTTGATACCATTGCCGCGCAAGTGGTCCTGCAAAAAAAGCGGCTTCATAACCTAACGCTGACTTTAGTGCTGCCCTGTCGGGATCAGTGCGCCGCGTGGACGCCACGGCAAAAACGGGAATACCGCACGATTCTAAACGCTGCCGATGAAGTGATTTATTTGTATGAACATTATCTTCCGGGCTGTATGCATGCGAGGGATACCTTTATGGTAGATCACGCCGATCTTTTAATTTCCTATTACCGCGGTCTGCCCGGCGGAACACAGTACACGTATCTGTATGCCGAAAAGAAAGGGAAAGAAATTATAAATCTGTAAAAAACCAGACTTTCTTTCCCAAAGCTTGTGAAACTTTTTTCTCCGCAGCGGAAATATGTCGCAGCGCGTCTTTCCCCTTTCTAAAACGAATCAACCGTTTTGAAAATCTCTTGCTGAAAATCCTTAATTTTATCAGCCGTTTTGATTTCCATGAAAAAAAGTCCCCTCCGTTGCCCCAAAATTTTCGGGAAACTGAAGATATATTTTTTTACAGCAAAGCGCTTATGGAGCGAACGAATCCGACATCGTTTCAAACAACTGCGAAAAATGAAAAAAGATTCAACCGTTTGATAAGCTGTTGAATCTTTTGTAAGAATTTTATCCTATAAAACCGTTTTTACTCTTACGGTCATAATACTTGTCCGCGGCGGTGTTTCATACAACCGCACAAATCTGATCAATCTGTTTTTCCTCTTGCGCATCAAAGGGAGCGGAAGAAAGCATTCCCACATTCTCCTGAATTTGCTCGGGGCGCGACGCGCCGATCAACACACTGGTAATCTCCTGCTTACGCAATACCCAGGCAAGAGCCATTTGTGCAAGCGTCTGTCCGCGCTGCCGCGCAATTTCTCTGAGCATACATAGCATCTTGATTTTTTCCTGCGTAATGGAATTCTCTTTTAAAAATACATTTTTCTTTGCTCGGCTGTCTTCCGGAATTCCGTTTAAATACCGATCGGTAAGCAATCCTTGGGCAAGAGGAGAATAAATAATAATTCCTTTTTTCTCCTGTCCGGCTGCCTGAAGCAAACCGTTTTGTTCTATGCCCCTATCCAAAATGGAATACCGGTTTTGATTGATAATAAACGGACATTTCAGTTCTTTCAAAATTTTTGCGGCCGCAAGCATCTGCTCTCCGTTATAGTTCGAAAGCCCGACGTACAATGCTTTACCGCTCTTCACTGCGCGATTCAGTGCCAGCATACTTTCTTCTATCGGCGTATCGGTATCCGGACGATGATGATAAAAGATATCTACATATTCAAGCCCAAGCCGCCGTAGGCTTTGATCCAGACTGGCGGTCAAATACTTCAAACTGCCTCCGTCGCCGTAAGGTCCCTGCCACATATAATAGCCTGCTTTTGTACTGATAATCAACTCATCCCTGTGCGCGCCCAGCTGCTGCTTTAAAATTTTCCCGAAGTTCTCTTCCGCGCTGCCGGGCAAAGGGCCGTAGTTATTGGCAATATCAAAATGGGTAATGCCCAAATCAAAAGCGGTAACGCACATTTTCGTCATATTTTCAAAATTATCCGCCGTACCAAAATTATGCCACAACCCCAAAGAAATCCGCGGCAATTTCAGGCCGCTTTCTCCGCATCGGGCATACTGCATATTTTCATACCGTTTTTCGTTTGGTATTTTCATAAAATCCCCTTCTTTCTTTTTTTATTATAGTAACAGAATTTTGCCATGTTTTCAAGCATTTTGTTTGGATAAAAATACACCACAATGCCTCTTCTATGCCTATGATAAAAAAACAGCCGGAGATTCTTTCTCCGGCTGAAAAATTATGCTTCCTCTGAAAACTGGTCTTTTCCGGCGCCGCAAAGAGGGCAAACATAATCTTCCGGTACATCCGCCCATTTTGTTCCGGGGGCAATTCCGTTGTCAGGATCGCCTACCGCCTCATCATAGACATAACCGCACAAATCACAAACATATTTCATAAAAATTCCTCCTTTTTTATTGTCTTAACTCAAAGTCCGCGGCTCCATGTTTACAAATGGGACAAATAAAGTCCGCAGGAAGTTCTTCTCCCTCATACACATAGCCGCATATCTTGCAGACATAACTTTTCTTTCCGGTGTTTTCCGCTTTTTTCCGGGGCTTAATATGGCTGTGATAATAGCCGTAGGTTGCCGAAGGCACTTGCGAAAGCATCTGCATATCCCGAATTTCAGCAATAAAAATCGTATGTGTACCGCAATCCACCGTCTGAACCACCGCGGCATCGATAACGGCGTTAGCGCCGCCGGAAATATACCGTAAGCCCTGGCCGGTTCGTTCTTCCTTCACGCCTTCAAACTTATCCGTATCCCGTCCGTTGGCAAAGCCAAAGCGCTGGAATATGGAAAAATCGGCACTTTGTGAAAGAACGGATAACGCAAATTTTCCGGAAGAAACAATCATATCATGGGTGAAATTTGCCTTATTGACCGCAATCAAAATCTGTTCCGGATTACTTGTTACCTGCATGGCAGTATTGATAATACAGGCATTATCTTTGTCCCCGTTTTTGGCAGAAAGCACAAACAAACCATAGGAAAGCTGCTGAAGCGGATTTCCCGCCGCGGATTTTTCTTCCTTCTTTCCCGCCGCGGTAGCCGCCAGCTCGTCGGCCAGTGCATCAATTTGCCGCAGTTGCTCTTCCTTTACCGCCGACTTCACCGTTACAGTATTTTGGGCAAAGGTCATATTTTTACATTTTTCAAGTTCCTGGCGCATCAATTTGCCGCTCTGCGGTGCCCAGGAGCCATTTTCAATAAAAGCTACCACGCGGTTCTGCAAATTATGTGCCGTAAGATCTTCCAGCAAAGCATTCATGGAAACAAATACGCCCGCGTTATAGGTAATAGAGGCAAATACCAAATGGCTCCAGCGGAAACATGCCGAAATAATATCCGATGCCGGTGTAACCGAAACATCATACATACAAGTTTTTACCCCTCGTTCCCGCAGCCGGCAGGCTAAAATTTCCGCCGCGTTTTCCGTATTGCCGTAAACAGAACCGTAAGCGATCATAACTCCCTGCTCTTCCGGCAAATAGGTGCTCCAAAGCTGATATTTATCAAGCAAAAAGCGAATCTCTTTACGCCATACAAAGCCATGCAAAGGAAGCAATATTTTTACTTCTTTGTCTGCAAGTTTATGCAAAAGCGCTTGCACCTGAGGACCGTATTTGCCTACGATATTGGTATAATAACGCCTTGCCTCATCCAAATAATCACGCTCATACTCCACCTCATCGGCAAACAGCGCGCCGTTGAGCGCGCCGAAGCTTCCGAAGGCATCGGCAGAAAATAACAGCTTGTCCTCTGAATCATAGGTGACCATGACTTCCGGCCAATGCACCATGGGCGCCATAAAAAAGGTGAATCGATGCTTTCCGGTATCCAGCACATCTCCCTCTTTTACAATCACAGCGCGGGAATCAATATCAAAAGTAAAATACTGACGGATCATCTGCAGCGATTTTTGATTGCATACAATTTTAACTTCAGGATATTTGGCAATCAGCTCTTCCATAACCGCCGAATGATCCGGCTCCATATGATGCACCACCAAATAATCCAGCGGCCTGCCGCTCAAGGCATAGGCCAAATTTTCAAAGAACTGCCTGCCGACGGCCTGATCCACCGTATCAAACAACACGGTTTTTTCATCTGTCAGCAAATACGCGTTATAAGATACTCCGTCCGGAACGGAATAAATACCTTCAAACATGCTGAGTCTTCTGTCATTACCGCCAACCCACAGAAGATCCTGTGTGATACTCCTTGTACAATACATGTCAGCCTCTCAATAATTTTTAATAATTTTCTTTTCTCACTTCAAAAAAGCTTTGCGGATGCGCGCATACCGGACAAACCTGCGGGGCTTTTTTACCGATAACCAAATGTCCGCAATTACGGCACTCCCACATAACTTCCTCACTCTTTTCAAAGACTTTTTGCATTTCAACATTATTCAGCAGCGCAAGATATCTTTCCTCATGCGTTTTCTCTATAGCGGCTACCGCTCTGAATTTCGCGGCAAGCGCGGTAAATCCTTCTTCCTCCGCTTCTTTGGCAAAGGTAGCGTACATATCCGTCCATTCATAGTTTTCGCCTGCCGCAGCATTTTTTAAATTCTCGGCAGTGCTGCCTATCCCTTTTAATTCCTTAAACCAAAGTTTAGCATGCTCTTTTTCATTTTCCGCTGTTTTTAAGAAGATTTCAGCCAGTTGTTCATACCCTTCTTTTTTTGCGACACTTGCAAAATAGGTATATTTATTTCTTGCCTCCGACTCCCCCGAAAAAGCCGCTCTGAGATTTGCTTCGGTTTTTGATCCTTTCAATTCCATAATAAAATTTCTCCTTTTTTTTATATTTACCCTGCCCTTAGGGCAAGAGGTATTCCTTTTTTTCCAGGCAATCGCTGCAGATATAGTGTAAATTCAGGCCACAGGATATCACCTTGATTTGAAGACGTTCCTCTATATTTTTAGTAATTCCGTCAAGCTGTACATCGATCACCCGCTTACAGCAGTCGCACAGCGCGTGATAATGCTCCTCCAGCCGGCCGTCAAAATGATCCGGCTCACCGGCAATTTCCACGCGCCGAACATATCCGTTTTCAACAAGATAATTTAAACTGTTATAAACCGTAGCCATGGAGATATTCATATGTTTTCTCGCTTCATCAAAAATCTGCACAGCAGTGGGATGCATATTTGATTTTTTTACAATATCCCATATAATTTGTCTTTGAGCTGTCATATATTCCCTTTTTTAAATTTAGAATAATTCTAAATATAGAATACCATAAAGATACTTCTGTTGTCAATATAAATTTTTAAGAAATATTAAAAAGTTTTACTGAATATATTAAAAAAACCTTTTTAAAAATCAGAGCTTATAAACAGGAGAACAACATGTTTCTTTCTCAATTAAAAGTAAATCAAACCGCTAAAATTATTCAAATTAAGAACGGGTGCTTCCTGCGTGTCCGTCTGCTGGACTTAGGGTTTGTTCCCGGCACGGAAATCACCGTACTGCACGCGGCGCCTTTTAACGGACCCATGGAGCTATATCTGCGCGGTTATCATCTGACACTGCGCCGAAGCGATGCCGCCATGATTGAAGTTTTGCCGCAATAAAGAAAAATTATGCTTTTTTCTCTTTCTGATACACAAAAGACAGAAAGCAAAAAATTTCAACCATGATTTTTCATCTAATCAAGGAAAAAGGGAATCCCGGCGCAACAGATCCCCTGATCAATCGAACGCATAAGAGATATGCCGCCTTCAGAAATTTTTATCATACCGCGCTCACATATACATCTTCTCTGATATGATTTATATTTTCTTTAAAAGCTACATGTAAAAAATATCGTCGAGAACTCGCTGTTCTCGACGATATCATTTATTTCATAACACTCATCCAACAACCCTCTGCGCCGATACCATCTTCCGGAGGCATAAGAATACCTTTATCAATAAGGATTTCCACAACAGCGTCAACAACGGGCATACTTGCAAGCATATTCGCGAACCGCCATTCTCCAAGCAGATATTCCGGAACGGCATTTTTAATCAGAGACGCGATTTTTTCTGCAACGATCTTCGCCTCTCGGTCAAAGAACCCCTTGCAAAGACCATTGCTGATTTCAAAGAGACGATCTGAATCTTTTAAGGAACAGACAAGAATCTTTGTATAGAGGATATCACCGTCGCGGTAGAGATAACCGCACTGAACGGCCTTCGCCGCGTGTTCCTTTTGTGTTTCAGACAGAGAAGCTATCGCCAGCCCGTTAATCGCGCGAAGAGCTAATTGAATCTGCGGATCGTTAGAAACATTGAACCCGCAATGGAAATGAGGCTTTATTCTCGTAATGTAGATATTGTCTAAATGAATTTTAGTAAATCCGCACACGTTTTCCGCATCGACCCCGTCCCAGCCTCCTCCATAGTTTTTTCCGTTTCTCTATACTATCAACTGTACTGTGACTTAAAAACATTAAATCTTTCTATAGTATTGCAGCAAAACAGTCAAAGCCTGTTAAAGATACTTTTTCATTATATGCATAAAACAGTTTTTTATCAACAATAGTATTTTATATATTATAGAAGATACGCCATTTTGCAACCGTTTTCACCGCTTCCGTAGAAATCTAACCGGCATACAAAGAAGTTAACTTTGTCAAAGATGCATGTCCTCGCGGCTCCATACAGAGTTGGTAATATCGAGGATAAATTTTTGAAGCCGAAATATCTCTGATCATTCTCCGGTCTTTGCAGGCTGCTATGCCGAAGTGAGAGCAAGCCGGTCAAGTTTCCCAATCCCTTCCCAAATTCTACAAACAGACGCCATATCTCGGCCGGTGAGAATAAATGGATGGTGCGTATCCTCTCTTTCCGGCAGGAAAGCGTCAGTAAAAGCCAGGAAGGATGACGGTCACACCGATACACATATTGATAAATACGGTCATTTGCGCTATAAAGCGCATGATAGACGCGTTTGTTTTTTTCGATAAAACTTAATGGATTCTTACAAGACGCCTTGATTGTTTTTCCTTGAACACCGTATCTTTTAAAATTGTGTATAAAAAATATCGGACGGGTAATAATCAAAGCAAGAAAAAATAAAGGAGCAAAATCATGAAAAAGAAACTTATCGCCATGGCTGCCGTAATTGTCATAATTGCTGTTGCTTTGATCGGTACAAATGCTAAAAATGATATTGTAAGAATACATATCCTGGCCAATGACAATACCCCTGAGGCTCAGGCAATAAAGCTTGAGGTGAGGGATGAAATTAACGAATATCTGGCACCGCTTTTAAGCAGTTGCAAAAAAAAGAGCGATGCGGTAGAAATTCTTGAAGAAAGTTTGCCCCAGCTACAGCAGATTGCTCAGCAAACGGCCGGCTGCAGCGCGGAGGTAACGCTTGGACAGGAGGAGTTTCCGCAAAAAACATATAATGAAACAGTCTATCCCGCGGGAGAATATACCGCGTTGATTATCAAATTAGGCGACGGCGCCGGTCAAAACTGGTGGTGTGTGGCTTTTCCGCCAATGTGCTATACCAGCTGCGATGAGGACGTCGTTGAATATAAATCTCTTCTCATTATTTTTCTCGAAAGGATTGGAATTCTATGAAAAAGATTTTTGCCGTTTTTTTAATTTTATGTACCCTGTGCCTGAGTGTATCAGCCGTTTCTCTTAGTTCCGGCAGCAGCGGTGAAACCGTGAAGCAGCTGCAGCAGGCTTTAAAGGATAATGGATACGACCCCGGAAACATCGACGGGATCTTCGGCAGTCGTACCCGTCAGGCTGTACAAAATTTTCAAAGAGATAACGGCCTTGTAGTAGACGGCATTGCGGGTCCTAAAACCCTTTCCGCCCTTGGAATTACGGTATCCAATACCAATAACAGTTCGGATATCTACTTGATTGCGCGTGCGGTATACGGTGAAGCAAGGGGTGAGGTCTACTTAGGTAAGGTAGCTGTAGCCGCTGTTATCTTAAACCGAGTAGATGATCCTAACTTTCCCAATTCCATCTCCGGCGTTATTTATCAGCCAGGGGCTTTTGACGCCGTCAGCGATGGCCAGATTAACCTTGCGCCGGATGAGGAATGTATTCGGGCTGCTCGTGACGCTTACGGCGGATGGGATCCTACAAACGGATGCTTGTATTATTACAATCCCACCACGGCTACAAACAAATGGATGCTGAGCAAACCGGTTCTTCTTACAGTAGGAAATCATGTGTTTTGCAGATAAGGAGAAGCTATGAAAAAAGTTCTTTTGATCATTGTAATAATATCTTTATTTATCTTGCTCTGCGGAATCAGCGCTTATGCTATTATTACTTCTTCCCGCTGCAATGAAGCGAATCTGAAACTGGAAAACGCTTATAAAGCCGATCTTCAGGAAGCGGTATCCGGTATGCGTATGGTAGAAGCCGATTTGTCTAAATTGATGATTACAGGGAATGAATCATCAATATCACAGCTGCTTTCCACAATAGCATTGGAAAGTTCCGCCTGTCAGCAGGCGTTATCCTCTCTTCCGATTGTAGCTACGGGTGTGCAGAATACGCTTAAGTTTACCAATCAGGTTTCTTCTTATTGCGTAACAGCGCTTCATCTTCTCACCGGCGGAGATGAACTTCCGGAAAATTTTGATGAGCAAATTTCTTCCTTCTTTCATACTTGCTGCGACGTAAACGCTCAATTATCCATTGTGGAGGATGAGGTGCTTACCGGGACACTTTCATTGCTTACGGTAAATACGGAAGAGGCGGAAAGTGAAGGTATGTTTGGAAGTATTGCCGATGATATTGTAGAATATCCGTCTGTTATTTTTGACGGACCGTTTTCCGATGGACAAGCGCAGAATACCCCCCAGCAGCTGCGGGAAGAAGTGACTCCTCAGCAGGCCGCGGAATACCTGAACTCCTTAGGTTTTGCCGCTGATTTTGCAGGAGAAATGGACGGCACGGTTCCGGTCTATTCCTTTATTGGGGAAAATTTAGATATTCAAATTACCAAGCAGGGCGGCCTCTTGCTAATGGCCATGAATTCCCGTACAGTAAATGAATCGGTTTTAACTGAGGAACAAGCGCGCGGTGCGGCAGAGGAATTTGTACGCAAGCTCAATTACGGGGATTGCGATTTAGTTTGGAAAGAAATTTATAACAACTGTATTGTGTTTAATTTTACTTCCGTTCAGAATTCCATTGTTATGTATCCTGATATTTTTAAAGTAAAAATCGCGATGGATACAGGAGAAGTCATCGCTTTTGAAGGAAAAAGTTATATTATGAATAATTTCCCGCGGGAAATTCCGGAAGTCAATGTGGCAAACGGACAGGCGCAGATGCGTTTGAAAGAAAATTTTAATGTGCAGACGTCACGGCTTTGTGTCATTGCCATTAACAACCGGGAAGAGCTTTGCTGGGAATATTACGGAGAGTATGATGGCTTGAAATATGCCGTATATATTTCTGCCGTTGACGGAGAAGAAAAGACTTGTTTCAGAATTATCAGCACAGATACGGGAGATATGGTTATTTAACAAAAAAATACAGCGTTCAAAAAGATCCGCGCTGTATTTTTTATTATAAAAAAATTATTTTTA
>CAJKLB010000005.1 GCA_905200615.1 uncultured Selenomonadales bacterium
TAATGATATTCTTTTTTCTTTCCCCAATCTGTAACACATCATTGACAAACCTACAGAACTTTGCTTTTGCAAAAAAATAATCCGACGGCTTTTTGATAAAAAATGATGTGTTTTTACCGTAAACTTATTTTAAAAAAAGACTTTCTGTACTTCTGTAAAAGGTTATAATCCCAAGGAAAAATTTTGATACTTTTCAAAGACACAGTTACTTTTTAGGTAGTGCGGCTTAACCGTCCACGTTTGGCGTCTGCCGTATTTTAAAAAACAAATTTTGATATTTTTCTGCCGCCTGCGAACGATAAAATTCTCAACACAGCTTTTATTAGTCAAAGAACATCCCTTTTCTTACAGACAGTTTTCTTAAACATTCAATATTCTTAAATTTCAGCAACGCGCAGCGGCAAAGGATATCCGGCTTTTTCCGTGTGCAACCCAGCAAAATAAAATCGTACCCCCACAACCTTTGTAAAACACCACCGAAAACATATGCAAACCCTTTTTGAGTTTAAAATGGGATAAACCTAAAAAATATCCCGCTGTCTTACGGATACGACAAAAATGTTTTTCCCCGTTTCAAAAGCTTCCCATGCGGAAATTCCTTGACTTTTACTCTTTCCTATGGGATAATAATAAAAAATCGAATACAAAAAGCCATGAGAAGAAATAGTAAGCATCTTGAATTTTTCAGAGAGAAGACGTTTGGTGAAAGTCTTTATTGAAGAGATGCCCAACCGATCTTTGAGCTGTATGCAGAACAGAAGTGATTCCCAGTATGTGTTACCGGGTTCTCCCGTCACAGAGAAAGGCATTCCCATGCCTATAAGCGCGGAAATTTTCCGAAATTAGGTGGTACCGCGGGCTCATAATGACTCGCCCTAAACTGACAACTTGTCAGCTTAGGGCTTTTTATATTAAAAGAGCAAAGGAGATCAAAATGAAGTTAGAAAAACTGGTGGGCGACCGCTTTAAAGAGCGGCCGTCGGATTGTATGGTTGACAGCCACGCTTTTATGATTCGGGGCGGATACATGAAATATGTGGCAAACGGTATTTTCTCTTCCTATCTGCCGCTGAAGAGAATCACCCGTAAAATCGAACAGATTATACGGGAGGAAATGGACGCGATTGACGGTCAGGAAGTTCAGTTTCCGGTTGTTATGCCGGCTTCTCTGTGGCAGGAATCCGGCCGATATGAGGCCATAGGAAAAGAACTCGCACGTTTCTGCGATCGAAACGGAACTCCCTTGGTGCTGGGAATGACGCACGAAGAGGCCGCCGTTCAATTGGTGCGTGAATACGGGAAGAGCTATTTGAAATATCCTTTTATGATTTATCAAATTCAAACAAAATTCCGTGACGAAGCTCGCCCCAGAGCGGGATTGATACGTGTGCGGGAATTTACAATGAAAGACGCCTATTCTTTTCATACAAGTCAGGCCGATTTGGAATCCTATTACGAAAAATGCCATCGCGCTTATGAAAAGATCTACGCGCGGGTAGGCTTACCGGAAGTGATTTCCGTTGCCTCGGATTCCGGCATGATGGGCGGGAATATTTCGCACGAATTTATGCTGCTGACCCCCATAGGCGAAGATTCCATCGCGCTGTGCAAAGAATGCGGCTACCGCGCCAATATGGAAGCGGCCGAAAGTATTTTCAAAAAAGAAAAAAATCAAGATTCCCAAGAGCTGACGCCGGTTTATACGCCCGGAATCCATACAATTGAAGATATCTGCGAATTTTTGCACAGTAAAAAAGAACGTTCCTGCAAAGCGGTTGTTTATCAAAGAGATTCTGACAACCAGTACATTGTACTGTTTCTTCGCGGCGATCTTGAAGTAAATGAAACCAAACTTACCAATTTCTTAGGCTGCCCCGTTCATCCCGCCGTTATTACGCAGGAAAGCGGATTGCATGCCGGCTATATCGGGCCGGTGGATTTGAAAGGGGATTTTATTGTACTGTATGATCGTTCTCTTGAAGGGCTGAACAATCTTTCCTGCGGCGCGAACCGGCCGGAATATCATTATACCGGATTGGATATGCAGCGTGATGTCAAGGACGCTGTATATCATGATTTTGCAAAAATTTCAGAAGGGGGAATTTGCCCTCACTGCGGCGAAGCGGCAATTACCATTTCAAGAGGCATTGAAGTGGGAAACATCTTTCAGTTGGGCACAAAATATACAAAGGCCATGAATATGACCTATACCGATAAAGAAGGAGTACAGCAATATCCTTTCATGGGATGCTACGGAATCGGCGTGGGAAGACTTGCCGCCTCCATTTGTGAAGCGCATCACGATGATTTCGGCCCGATCTGGCCGATGTCAGTAGCGCCGTGGCAGGTGCACCTGTGCGCGGTACGGGCCGATGACGCACAAACAAAAAGCTTTGCGGATCAATTGTATGCGCAATTACAGCAAAACGGAATTGAAGTAATCTATGACGATCGCTCCGTCAGCGCGGGCATCATGTTCTCCGATGCCGATCTGCTGGGAGTCCCCCTCAGGGCCGTTGTCAGCCCCAGAAACATGAAGGAAAATGTGATTGAGATCACGGCAAGAGATAAAAGCTTTTGCGAAAAAACCGCGCTGAAAGACGCCGCAGCACGGTTAATCCAGCTTGTTTCCGCATACCGCATCCAATAGTATTTCTTTATCCCAAACAAAATGAGATGTTTGACGGCCGAATCAAAATACCGCCCGGGGATTTTTCCCTGAGCGGTATTTTTTATCATTTATCGTCTTTTTTCTGCTTCGTAACAGCATTAAGCAGTAAGGTGATAACAATAATAACGCCGATTACAATACCGATACTGAGCATACCGATTCCCATATATTTAAGATTATCCAAAAAAGCTGTGGGATTAAAATTCATGCCGTTAACCTCCCATAAAGAAATTAAGAATCAGTCCGCCGGCAATAACCGATGCTATCTGGCCGGAGACATTGACGCCGATAGCCTGCATCAAAATAAAGTTCTGCGGATCTTCCGCCAACGCCATTTTATGCACAACTCTTCCAGACATCGGAAAAGCAGAAATCCCCGCCGCGCCAATCATAGGATTGATTTTTTTACGCAGGAACAGATTAAGGAATTTAGCAAACAGCACACCGCCGGCAGTATCAAAGATAAACGCCACCAATCCAAGGCCTAAAATCAACAAGGTTTGCGGCCGCAGAAAGTCCGCCGCCTGCATTTTCGAAGCAATCGTAATTCCTAAAAAAATTGTAATTAAGTTTGCCAGCGTCTTTTGGGCGGTTTCGGAAAGAGAATTGAGCACGCCGCATTCACGAATCAAGTTTCCAAACATTAAAAATCCGATCAAGGATACGGAAGCCGGCGCGATAATTCCCGCGATAATTGTAATGATAATAGGAAACAGAATACGGGTAAGCTTGGAAACATCCTTCTGCACATAGGGCATACGAATCAGCCGTTCTTTTTTCGTGGTAAGCAGTTTGATAACCGGCGGCTGAATAATGGGAACGAGCGCCATGTAGGAATACGCTGCTACCATAATTGCGCCTAAATAGTGGGATTTCAGTTTTTGTGCCACCACAATAGAGGTAGGTCCGTCTGCCGCGCCGATGACTGCAATAGAAGCGGCATCATTGATATCAAAAAACATAGACGCAGTACACAGTGTAAAGAAAATACCGAATTGGGCCGCCGCGCCGAAAATCATCAATTTCGGATTGGCTAAAATCGGGCCGAAATCAATCATGGCGCCGATGCCGATAAAAAGAATCAGCGGAAAAAGTTCATTGGCAATACCCGCGTCAAAAAGAACGCTTAAAGCACCGTGCGTTTCCTCGCCGTTTATGATTTGCGTTACCGCACCGGAAAACGGCAGATTGACCAAAATAGTACCAAACCCCAACGGCAGTAAAAGCGTAGGTTCCATATCCTTTTTGATGGCCAAAAAAATCAAAATGCCGCCGATCAGCCACATGACAATATGCTGCCAGTTGATAAGCAGCAGATTTTCGTATAAAATTTCCATTCACAATCCTCCGTATTGATCTTAAAATGCCCAAAAACAGGAATTTTCAAGAAGATATTATACCGTATAATAGAAAGGCTGGCAAATAGGTTTTTCTTTTGTTTACAAATTATTTACCGTTTTTCGACGGCTCAACCCCTTTTATAAGACCAATGACACAAAAAAGCAAAAGCTTCTGCCTCTTTTTTGTTTTATTTATTCCCCGCGGTTTTATTATAACCGCTATTAAACGCGTCATAACGGGCAATCAGCTCCCGCTCGGTTTTATCAAGCTCATCCTTCGTTTTTAAAGGAATAATTTTTACCGCAAACAGATCTTCTCGGCTGTTTTTGCAGCTATAATAATCTTCGGCAAAGATAATATTATTCGGAACCGTGCCGTTAAAATGCTGTGAAAGCCGTTTATACACGTCTTTTGACTGGCCTATATAATACCTATCATTTTCAATATTGTGAATGATATAGCATCCCACAATCTTTTCATATGTAAAACTCTGAAATTGCTTTAAAGGCACAAATCCTCTTTCCTCATGGTAATATTCTTCCAGCGGCACCGTTTCCTGCAGCCGCAGAGTATATTCTCTGTTAAGTGTCTCCGCTTCATCAGCCAGCTGATGCAATTTTTGCTGTAGTATCTTCTCTTGTTCATCATACACTTTTTGGGCATCAGCAAGTCGGGTATCTATATCCTCAAGCCGACAACTTATTTCTTGTATTTTTCCTTCAAGCTTTTGTTTTTTTCCTTTTAAAGAATCAACGCGGCCGGAAGAATGCAGCAAAAGCGCAAATCCAAAAGTAAAAATCACCGTCCAGACACCCGGAAGATTTTTTTTCGCTTTTTCTAAACGGTTGCAAAGTCGAATCAATCTTCTTTCCGTCTTTTCCTTTTTAGCAGCAGGATGTTTCCTTTGCATATCACAGGCTTTTTCCTGGTTTTGATATTGTTCCCGGACGGCAATGCACTGTATTTCTAATTCTTTCTTCGTTCTTTCATTTTTTTCCATAGCCTGATTCAGCTCTTCTTTCAATTGCTGCTTTCTAAACCAAGAGGGACGCGGAATCTTTAAATTCGCCTGAATAATCTCGCGGGCGAAATTACGTATCAAATCATCTGAATTCTTCGGAAGCTTTTCCAGTACGGCATTGGTAAGTTTTATGCTCTTTTCAATCTCTTTGTTTTTTTCTTTCCAGCCACTGTAGATAGGATATTTTCGATAGTTTATCGTTTTATACCGCTCAATCGTACGATATTTTGTTTTTTGCAAAAATTGAATGCGGCAGACGCACGTTATATCATCAAAAGAAACGGAAAGAATACTGTATATAGGCGGCCATGATTTAGGTTCTTTGGCCATGGTTCTGTATTCACGCTCCATTGCATCTAAGAAAAATCCCCGGATACGTGCCATAACTCCTCCTGAATTTTAGCAAAAAATTTCCTTTTTATAATATGACAAAATGTCATAAATGTCAAGACAAAAATATGCCATACTGTCATATAGAGGTGGCAAGAATGGAAACAAATTTAAAAAAGCTGAGAACAGCACGCGGACTTACACAAATCGCATTACAGATGAAAACCGGTATTGAACAGTCGCTGCTCTCCAAATACGAAACCGGTGAGCGTATTCCTCCTACCGAAACACTGCTTCTGCTTGCTGATTTTTATCAGGTGAGCATTGATTATATTCTAAAGCGAACGGAAAATCCGCGGATAAATTCCTAAGATTTTGCGATCTGTTTTAAAAGAATTTTGATTCGCGCCGCTGAATATAAAGCCGATATTCTTAATCAAAAATTTTTCCGAGAAGTTTTGTCTGCCCGAAATCGAGTGTTTCTGCGGGGTATCACAATTGGAAAAACTCAATATTTTGCAGTTGTTTCCAAAAGTTTTGGGAACGATTTTGGACGTGGCATACGGAGAGTTATCCGAGTGGACGAAGTGCAGCACTCGAAATTTTTCTCTGCCCGCAATGGCAAAAGAAACACAGGCATAAATCGGTTCGCCCGATAATCTGCATTCTCAAAGAATTATTGATTTTTCGGTGCCCTTGTAAGAATGAATCGCCGCATACATTGTTTTATCTCTTTTTGTATCAACCGTTTGAGAAAATTCATTTTCACACTCCTTCATTGTCTTTTTATACCGCTTATGCTATAATATTTTCAATTGACTTTGAGACCGCCCCACACCGTCTCGGTAAAAAAAGCTATAAGGAGAGTTTTATGGACGAAAGAGAAAAATTCAGCTCACGCATCGGCTTTATTCTGGTTTCCGCAGGATGTGCCGTCGGGCTGGGCAATGTATGGAAGTTTCCTTATATGTGCGGCCAATACGGCGGCGCCGCTTTTATTCTAATCTATTTAATCTTTCTTGCCGTTATGGGGTTTCCGATTCTGGTCTGTGAATTTTCGGTAGGCCGGGCAAGCCAAAAATCGATAGCGGTTTCCTTTCATACTTTAGAGCCTGAGGGCAGCCGATGGCATAACTTTAAATATTTAGGCATGGCCGGAAATTATCTATTAATGATGTTTTATACTGCCGTTGCCGGCTGGATGATCTATTATTGCTTTCGGTGCATAACCGGAGAATTTACCGACATTCCTTTAACGGCGGCGCAAACAGAACAAAAATTTAATGAGATGCTGGCAGAACCCGGCCTTATGACATTTTGGATGGCAATCGTCGTTATTGTGTCTTTCGGCATATGTTTGCTCGGCATGCAAAAAGGCGTAGAAAAAATTACCAAGGCAATGATGTGCTGTCTGTTGCTTCTGATCGCAGCTTTAGCGGTAAATTCCCTATTTCTGCCCCGCGCGGAAAAAGGAATCGAATTTTATTTGGTTCCTAACTTTGAAGCCATAAAAGAGCAGGGACTGGGCAATGTTATCTTCGGTGCAATGTCGCAGGCTTTTTTTACCTTGAGTATCGGAATCGGCTCCATGGCCATCTTCGGCAGCTATCTGGATAAAAGCCGTTCCCTCACGGGAGAATCGACGCATATTATTTTGCTGGACACCTTTGTTGCGCTGATGGCCGGACTGATTATCATTCCCGCCTGCTTTTCTTTCGGTATTGAACCCGGCTCAGGCCCCTCCCTCATTTTCATCACGCTCCCCAATATCTTTAACCAGATGGTAGGCGGCCGTATCTGGGGAAGCCTGTTTTTCCTGTTTATGTCTTTTGCCGCGCTTTCCACGGTGATTGCCGTATTTGAAAACATCACCTCCTTTGCTATGGATTTATACCAATGGAGCCGTAAAAAATCGGTGCTTATCAACGGTATCCTTATGCTGATACTTTCTATGCCATGTATCCTGGGTTTTAATCTGCTATCGGATTGTATGCCCTTAGGGCAGGGAACCAACCTAATGGATTTAGAAGATTTTCTGGTATCCAATAATCTTCTTCCGTTGGGTTCACTGGCCTATCTGCTGTTCTGTACCTCCCGCGCCGGCTGGGGCTGGAACAACTTTTTAAATGAGGCCAATCAAGGAAGAGGCGCAAAATTCCCCAAGCAACTAAAATATTATATGACCTACGTTCTGCCCGCGATAATCGGGGTAATTTACCTGAAAGGATATTGGGACTTTTTTACGCAAAAAGATCCCGCGCATCGAACAGGGTGGATGATCTTTGCCGTATTTTTATTGGCTCTCATGCTATGGTTCGCCTTCGGAAATGTGCTGAAAAAGCGTAGAAAATAATAAAGACTGTTTCCTATACCTATGGAACAGTCTCTGAGAGTGTCGCCAAAGTCAACCTTGGTCGGAGATTCCGTTCGCTCAAAAATAGTTGCTTTTCGAACTGCATTCAACCACCGCCCCCTATGCCCTTGAAGAATCACTTATCAAGCGGTTTTTTCGATTATAAGCAGTTTTTTCGATCACCGTCACCGAAAAAACAAAATGCGGCTGAACGCCGCAAAAAAATCATTTTTCAGGTTTTTCTACCGTCTGCATACTGTTATGGAACAGTCTCTGCTTTAATTGAATTATTCAAGCCAACTTTTTCTTCCCGGATCCAGCGTAATATTGCTTTGGCCGTAAAGTGCCAGCTGTAGTTTTCGCGCGGCAACAGGAAAATCTACTTTCCAATACCAAAGATTATCCGCGGAATTTCGAAAGCCTTCAGCACATTCCTCATCGGGAAGGGACATTTGCTTAATTTGATAGTCCAGCCAGCCATTGGTCAGAGCGTTGGTAGCATATCCCAGCATATCCGTTGACGAAAGCCCCGTGCGAATATACGGAATCATCGTATTCATCACGGAAATCAAAGAAGATACACCGTAGCTTTTGGCCTGCTTCAGCATTTGCATAATCACCTTTTGCTGTCGGTTCACGCGAGCCTCATCTCCGCCGATATTTTCCCGTATCCGCATATAGATAAGAGCTTCTTCTCCGGTTAAGGTATTCCGTCCGGTGCTTAAACGCTTCAGTCCGCATTTATTGCGTAAATATTGACTCTCCTCCTGAGTCAGTTCAATTTGCACCCCACCCATTGCGTCAATTACCTTTGGCAAGGATGCGAAATTTACTACCGCATAATTATCAATAGATACTTTATAATAACATTCCAGCATTTCAATTTGCAGCGCGGGTCCGCCGTAAGCGTTGGCATGATGAAGCTTTTGAAAGGATCCCTGATTATCGTGCACAATATAGCTGTATTGATCGCGCATAATGGAGGTCAATGTAATGGTTTTGGTGCTGTGATTGATTGAAAAAATCACCATCGCGTCCGCGCGGGAATTGCTGCTCAGTTTTTCATTATCCATACCGATAAGCAGAATATTGGTTACGCTGTCTGAACGTACGGCCGTTCCATTATTCATCCAGTTTTTGATATTTGCCTGTAAATTATTTAGTTCATGGGGATGAATATCCTCCCCTTCCAAAGCTGCGCCAGCCTCATCGGAAATCGGCGCCAGCGTAGCAAGATTTCCAACCGAGGAACCGCCGCCTTCAATAATATTTCCCGCGGAATCAATATCTACCCCTTGGTTAGGCGTGTATTTGCCTTCGCTCATACGGCCGAAATACCATGTCCATGCACCAAAAGCGCACCCTAACACTAAAGTTGCGATAGCCAGTGCTACCGCAACAATCTGAAACATCAAACTTACATTGTCCTTGGTTTGAAATAACATATCAAGACCTCAATTTTACAGAATCTTCAAAAGCCAAACGGTTTTCAATGCATTATTAGTATAACATATTTTAAAAAATTTATCAAACTTATAATGGTTTAATTGAAAAAGTTTCACAAACTCTTTATAGAGTTGTAAAAAGCGCTTTTCTAAACAAAATCAAAATTACAAAGCATACGTATACATTATTCCGCTGTGAAAACAATATAACCAAAGAAATTTTCTTTTACGAAAAAACATAAAAATGAAATTACATTGACGAAACGAACGTTCTTTTATATACTTATACTATCAAATATTAACGGGTGATTTTTATGAAAAAAACCATTACCATATGTTTTGCCAATAATAAAGGCGGATCGGGAAAATCCACTACTTGTTCCAATGTGGGGTACAGTCTGGCACAAAGCGGAAAAAAAGTACTGCTGATCGACGGAGATATGCAGCTGAATCTTTCCCTTTCTCTTTTTGAGGAAGATACCGTGCTCAAAATGGCGCAAGGGGAAAAAAATCTGTATTATGCCATCAAGAATCAGCTTCCGCTTGAAAAATTCATTATAAAAACACCGTATGAAAACCTGGACCTTATTCCCTCCTCTACCCTGATGAGCGGAATCGAATATGAGCTTTTTACGAAATGGCAGCGCGAATTTATTTTAAAAAAATGCCTGAAAGAAGTGCAGGAAAGCGGTAAATATGATTATATCCTGATTGACGCGCCTCCAACTTTAGGCGGATGGGTTATGAATCTGCTCTGCGCGTCGGATTTTCTTTTAATTCCGGTAGAGGCCAGTCCCTGGGGACTTTTCGGTTTAGCCAATATGTTTGAATTTTATTCCGTAGTTCAGGAAATGGCTCCTCAATTAAAGATATTAGGCATTGCCGTTACCAAGGTAAACGAAAGAAAAAACTATTTTAAACAAACCCTTGCTACCCTGCAGGAAATGAAAGATATTTATGTGTTTTCTTCCTATATTCGCGTAGACAGCGCGGTAGAATGGGCACAGGACGCCAGCAAACCTGTGGCGGCTTTCCGCAAAACAAGCAGAAGCGCTCTGGAATACGACGCGCTGGCACAGGAAATTCACGCGATGGCCAACAAAAAATAACGCTTTTCTCTCAACGGTCTGCTGTTGTTTTATGTTTCTGCTTTTAGTATTATAAAAGAAGACTTATCGATATATCTTTTAAATGTCCGATAAAGTATATATTCTCAAAGAATGCGATTCTTTTTACTGTAAAAGCATCGCGCATAACCCTTATAAAAAATTGACTGAGGAAATAAATTCCTCAGTCAATTTTATAAACCAGCTTCAAAATATTCAGCTATATCCACTGCTGAAATTTTTACACTTTACGACAATCTTTATTGAAGTCTGACATGATTTTTTACCTGGAAATTATGATCGTTCGATACAAGATAGATAATTCCCTCAATAAAGGCTACAAGTCCCGGTATTCCCGTCCAGCAAAACAGCAAATATAAAACGCCCATGCCGGTTTTTCCCAGATAAAACTTATGAATGCCGAGACTGCCAACCAGAATGGCCAAAACACCTGCAACGATTTTACTTTTAATGGGCCAAGCGGGATTAATTCCGTCATTGGGCGCCGCCTGATAAACATTTTGCTGATAAAAAGCTTGCTGGGCTTGCGGCTGCGGCTGTGCTCTGACAATCGCTTCTCCGCAATAAGGACACTCTGTCGCATTTGCCGGAACAGGGGCTCCGCACTGTGAACATTTGTTTGTTTCTGCCATAAAAACTTCCTCCTATTGATAAATAAATAAAAATTTTATTAGAAGCTTAAAATTATATACTATTCTTCTGTGCCGTTTTTCCGGCTTTATAAAGAACAGAAAAGATGATTATGAATAACAGCAAAAATATAAGCGCAAATAATAAATAGATCTTAATGCTCTCGGCCGTAAAACAGAGTGCAAAAAGAATTGTCTGAAGCACCGTATAAATTCCGGCGGTACTTATCTGTGCCAAAGCAAACGGCAAAGTAATACTTCTGCGCAACACAGGATAAAAGATAAGAACTCCCGCATCTATACACAGACAAAGAAGCATAAACAAAGCCTTCCAAAATACCATGTCATAATTTTGCAGGCAAAATAATCCGAAAATCATATAGCAGGCAATTCCCATAATTCCTAATCCCGCAATAACCCCGATCAACGATATTTTTTTCATCTATTCAACCTTCTCTCCGCATACTGAGCAAAATTTTGCACCAGGAGCAAGTTCCGCCCCGCATTTGCATTGACGCTTTTGAGGCGCGCCGCAGCTGTTGCAAAAAGCCGATCCTTCTTCTATTTCAGCATTACATTTTATGCATTTTACTTTTTTGGGGCCCAAATTCTCCCCGCATGAATTACAAAATTTTGATCCGTAAGCATTTTTCGCGTTACATTTGGGACAATAAATAACCGCCTCTTGTTGATGCGCCAATCCCGTACCCGGCATCATTCCGGCTCCGGCGTTCATCATATTTGCGCCCAATCCCACCCCGAGACCTCCAGCAAGAAGTACGCCGGCCGTTCCGTTATTATTATTCGCGGCGCCTTCATATACATCAAAGGAACGCATGGTCGCGTATCGTTGATCCCCGATAATATCAAAAGAGGCTTTCTTTTCAAGAATTTTATTTACTTGCTCAAAATCCTCATCCGGACAATTAATAGACTCAATAAAAAAATTTCTTACATTAAAACCAAACTTTTCAAATTCGCTCCGAATCTTGTCGGCAGTGAATTCTGAAATACTTTCAAGCTTCGCGGCTATTTCAAATATGGATATTTGCTGATTGATAATCGCATCTGCTATAGCAGATTTAGTTTTTGTAACAAGAACGCCCTTAAAATAATCCATTACTTTTTTATAGCTGATCGCCGTGTTGCCAAGCGCCCCTATCACTTCGGAAATAAAAAGGCTGTAATCTTTAATTTTTAAACCAAACTGACCAAAGGCACGAACATGGACTCTTACTGAATATTTAGGATCAATGACTACAATAGGATCTACTGTACCCCAGCGCATATCCAGTTTTGTCGTTGTATTTACAAAGTATAGTTCTGCCGTAAAAGGTGTTTGTCCGCCGAAAGGCAAATTTACAATGCTATTTAAAATAGGCAGATTGTTTGTCTGAAGATTATAAGTGCCCGATAAAAATACATCGCATATCTGCCCGCCTTTTACAAAAACGCAAGCCTGCCCCGGCCCGACAACAAGAACGCTTCCCAAACGAAACTGTTCGCCGGGATAACGATATATCAACCATTCTTTTGACGTTAAACCGTCAAATTTAATTCTGTCAAGAATTTTCATAATCAATCTCCTTGTTTGCGGCAAATTAAAAACAAAAGATAAATAATCGTTAGATCAGTACAAAACATACCAAAATACTTTAATTCTTCCGCTACAATTGTATCGAAAAAGATTGCTTTTGTCAATAGACTGTTAGTCCTCTTGTCATAAAAAGTTTAAAGTCATCAAGTAAAAATGAGAACACGCAATAAAATATTCCATATATCAAAAATCCCACCGAAAATTTCGATGGGATTTTTAGTACACCGAAGACAATATCCGAATGAAATTCCTTTGCCTTCCTTTCTTCGCAGTACTTTTTCTCCAAAAATATTAAATGAAACGATTCCTAAAAAAACGCTTTTCGGAAGCTTTATAAACCGCTTTCTCAATTTCCTCCCAAATGCGAAAAGGTGAGCCAACATAAAAAAATACCGATGAAAAAACCAACCATTGCAAGAAGAGCGATTACGATTACAAATCTGCTGTTTGGCTTTCTCATAATCAAACCTCTAACACGCGGATAGCCGAAAGAATACTTAATTCCTTAAAATAACAGCTGTGCTGCGCATTGCTCAAAATCGGCGTAATGGCTGCCGCGGTATTTTCCTGTTCAAACAAGATCCGCGCGTTGCCGTATACGGAAAGAATATCGCTTGCCGTTCCTTTAACACGAACAAAATAGGCCGTTTCTAATTCCTCTTGCGTCAACACCTGTCCGCAAATCTCGTCTTCCCAGCCCCATCCTTTCAAAAATTCAAAGTGCTTAGCCGCATCTAAAATATCCGCTACTACCGCGCTTGCCGTAGGGAATTTTCCCGCGCCGCGGCCGTACAGAAATACATCGCCCACCGCGTTTCCTTTCAGCAGCACGCCGTTAAACACATCCTTTACCTGCGCCAGCAGACAAGATCCCGGAACCAGAGCAGGTGAAACCATCACCTTGATTTTATCGCCTAATTGCTTGGCTTGCCCAATCAATTTGATTTCATATCCGTTTTTTTTGGCAATAGCTACATCGTCCGGTGAGATGTTTCGAATGCCTTCCGCATACACATCTTTGGGATATACATGGTGTCCGAATGCCAACGAAGAAAGAATACACATTTTCCGACAGGCGTCAATCCCGTCCACATCCGCAGTAGGATTCGCCTCGGCATAGCCTAATTTTTGAGCCAGCTTCAGCGCGCCGTCAAAGCTCATACCATCTTCCACCATTTTGGTAAGAATAAAATTCGTGGTACCGTTTAAAATTCCGTAAAATTCGGTGATTTCATTCGCGGCCATACACCGGTGCATCGGACGTATCAAAGGAATACCGCCGCCGACGGATGCTTCAAAAAAATAATTTACATTATACTTCTTTGCCAACTGAAGCAGCTCATAGCCCTTTTGCGCTACCAATTCCTTATTGGAAGTAACCACGCTTTTCCCTGCTTTCAAGCTGCGCACGGTAAAATCATACGCGACATTCACCCCGCCGATCACTTCCGCTACCACTTTAATTTCCGGATCCTTTTCTATGATACTGAAATCCTTAATAAATTTTTCCGGATACGGACTATCGGGAAAATCACGCACATCCAAAACATATTTTACATGCAGCGGCTGCGCAAGCTTTGCTTCAATATGCTTTTGATTCATAAGAATCAATTCCACAACGCCGCTGCCTACCGTACCATGTCCTAATACAGCAATATTGATCATATGTTTGTTCCTCCTTTCTCTGTTTTGTTAAAAAGCGGGCAAAAAATGCCCGCTTTGGGTTTTAAACCAGCTCTAAAATCACCGCTTCGGCGCAATCGCCGCGGCGGGGACCTTTTTTGATAATTCTTGTATAACCGCCGCCCTGACCCAGTTCTTCCGCACGCTTGGCGTATTTGGGCGCGAGTTCATCAAAGATTTTGCTGATCACCGGATGGTTAATCTGCGCTGTACGAACCTTATATTCGGCTTTCTTTTCCTTTTCATTGCGCGGAATCTGCCGCTCATAAAGGTACGCCATCATTCTCCGACGCGCGTTCAGCCGCGCGGGTCCGTCATTCTTTACTTCTGTTTCCACGCGCTGTCCCTTATCATTCAGCTTTTCTTTTTTTACCGTTACCGTATCGGCATAGGATTTAATTCCCATAGTAATAATCTTCTCGGCCTGTTTACGAACCTCCTTAGCACGCGCCTCAGTGGTTTCAATACGGCCATACCAAAGAAGATCCGTCGTAAGCCCGCGGATAACGGCAACACGCTGATCCGTAGGTCTGTTAAGCTTTCTATTACCGGCCATTGTTCTTTATCCTCCTAATTAATCTTCGTTGCTCTTCAGCTTCAGTCCCAGGCTTGCCAGCTTCTGGCGTACTTCTTCCATGGACTTTTTGCCAAGATTACGAACCCTCATCAAATCAGTTTCATCAAGGTTTGCAAGCTCCTGCACGGAATTGATGCCCGCGCGCTTCAAGCAATTATAGGAACGCACTGAAAGATCAAGTTCATCAATCGTCATATCAAACGCTTTTGTCTGCGGCACAATCCCGTCCTTATCCTCTGCAAGCTGGATTCCGCCCGCGTTTTCGGCAAGGTCCACAAAAAGCGCAAGATAATCGCTCATAATTTTTGCGGCGATGCTGATCGCCTCATCCGGCCTGATGGAACCGTCTGTCCAAACATCAAGAATCAGCTTATCGAAATTGGCGTCTCTTCCGATACGCGCGCTTTGAACGGTATAACTGGCCTTGAGTATAGGCGTATAGATGGAATCAACGGCGATCACATCTATGGGCATATCGTCCGTTTTATTCTTATCCGCCGGAACATATCCCATGCCTTTATCAATGATAAACTCCATATTCAGCGCTCCGCCTTCATCGATAGTGGCAATATGAAGATCCTTATTGATAATTTCAAGCGAGCTGTCGCCCTTGATATCGCCTGCCGTAACCTCACAGGGACCCACCGCGTTAATCGTAGCGGTAACCGGCGTGTCACTGCTGAGTCTCATGGCAATATTCTTAATATTGAGAATAATATTGGTAACATCCTCACTTACACCGGGAACAGTGCTGAATTCATGCAGTACACCGTCGATACGCACCTGTGTTACTGCAGCGCCGGGCAGGGAGGATAACAAAATTCTACGGAGAGAATTGCCCAAGGTATTGCCAAATCCGCGCTTTAACGGCTCCACTACAAACTGGGCATATTTGCCGTCTTCGCTGATCTGCTTACACTCGATAACAGGCTTTTCTATTTCTATCATTATAATAAACCCCTCCTACAAAACTTTAAGCGATATTACTTGGAGTACAACTCAACGATAAGATGCTCCTCAATACCAAGATCAATATCCTCTCTTTTGGGAAGCTCCACAACCTTACCGCTAAGCTCGGCACTGTTAAGCTCAAGCCATGCGGGAATCGTTTTTGTGGAACCCTCGCGCATCGCTTTGAATTTTTCTATGCTTGTGCTGTTTTGTGCGATAGCAATGATATCGCCGGCTTTTACAATAAAGGAAGGGATGTTTACTTTATGACCGTTCACGGTGATATGGCCATGATTAACGATCTGCCTTGCCTGCGCACGGGAATCGCCGAAGCCCAAACGATACACTACGTTATCCAACCGGCGCTCCATCAACTGCAGCATATTTTCGCCCGCGGCGCCCTTCATTGCGGTAGCCTTTGTAAAATAACCGCGGAACTGCTTTTCCAATATTCCATAGGTTCTTCTGGCCTTCTGCTTTTCGCGCAGCTGTAAGCCGTACTCGGAAACCTTTCTGCGTCCTTTGGCATGCTGGCCCGGAGCCGTTCCTCTTTTTACCACAGGACACTTTGCACTATAGCAGCGGTCGCCCTTCAAAAAAAGCTTCTGATTTTCGCGGCGGCACAAACGGCAAACCGCTTCAGTATATCTTGCCATAATTTTCTGTCCTCCTAATCAAACTCTTCTGCGCTTGGGCGGACGGCATCCGTTGTGCGGAATAGGGGTAACATCTTTGATCATGCTAACCTCAAGGCCTGCCGCCTGAAGTGCCCGGATTGCTGCCTCGCGTCCGCTGCCGGGGCCTTTTACATAAACCTCGACCGAACGAAGGCCGTGCTCCATCGCTGCCCTAGCTGCTGTTTCGGCTGCCGTCTGCGCGGCAAAGGGCGTGCTCTTTTTAGAGCCGCGGAAACCCAGTCCGCCGGCGCTTGACCAGCTGATCGCGTTCCCGGCAACGTCAGTAATCGTAACAATGGTATTGTTGAATGATGAGCAGATATGCGCCGCGCCGCGTTCGATGTTTTTCTTTTCTATGCGGCGGCGTCCGCCCTTTTTAACTGGTTTTGCCATAAAATTCGTCCTCCTATCTTACTTGCCGGCTTTTTTCTTGCCGCCGACAGTCTTCTTGGGTCCCTTACGCGTACGCGCGTTCTGCTTGGTATGCTGTCCGCGTACGGGAAGGCCCTTACGGTGACGAACACCGCGATAGCAGCCGATTTCAACAAGACGCTTGATATTCAGCGCAACCTCACGACGAAGGTCACCCTCTACCTGAACGTTCTTGTCAATATAATCTCTGATTAAGTTAACCTCATCCTCGGTTAAATCTCTAACACGGGTGTCGGGGTTAACGCCGGTTTTTTCAAGAATCTCTTTTGCGATGCTGGGGCCAATGCCGTAAATGCTCTGCAGTGCCGCCTCAACCCGCTTATCCTTTGGTATATCAATACCAGCGATACGTGCCATTCAGTACACCTCCATAATGCTTTGAATATAAATTTTATATTGAAAAGCCCCTCGGGCAAACAGATTTCTCTGTCAGCCGCGCCCGATTTCCGGCTTTATTTTCAGACTGCGCTTTTTCAGCGCATCAAAATGAATTAACCCTGCCGCTGTTTATGGCTTTTATCCGCGGAACAGATAACCATTACCTTTCCGTGGCGCTTAATCAGCTTGCATTTATCACACATGGGTTTTACGCTCGGTCTTACTTTCATTACAATAACCTCCTCAGTTCTTGCTACGCCATATGATCCTGCCCTTGGACAAATCATAGGTAGAAATTTCCACTGTCACCTTATCACCCGGCAGCACCTGAATATTATTCATTCTGAGTTTGCCGGCTATATGCGCCAGAATTTTATGTCCATTTTCAAGTTCAACCTCAAAAACAGCATTCTTTTTAGATTCCGTTACAATGCCTTCCACTTCAATGACATCTTCTTTAGACATGGATTCACTCCTCGCCTTTATTGGTGTAGATCGTAAGCGACTCTAACGCGTTTCTGATCTCGCTGTCAAAGATTTTAGCGCCGCTTTCAAGCTTCTGTGCGATATTTTCCAGCGAATACCCCGTTTGCACAAGATGCTTCCGCTTTTTCTTTTTCGGAGAAGAAAGCTTTCGTAGGGCGCCGTCAGCAATTCGTACATATTGCTCGTCAATGATTTCAACTATCACAAAATATCTTTGGGCATCTCTGCCCGCAGTGGAACAGACGACGTCTCCTAAAGAATACACATCCGTCCCTCCTTAAATTTTAACCTTGGGATCTGTCAGAATTACCGGTTCACCGTCAATTACGGCAACGGTATTTTCATAATGCGCCGCGCACGAACCGTCCGCTGTAACCGTTGTCCAGCCGTCAGAAAGTACCTTGACCGCGTCGCCGCCCAAATTAATCATCGGTTCAATGGCCAGCGTCATTCCGTTTACGATTCGCGGGCCATGCCCGGCAGGACCGAAATTGGGAATTTCCGGTGATTCATGCAAATCGCGTCCGACACCGTGACCGGTGTAATTTCTTACAATGCCGTAACCGAATTTTTTAATGTAGGTTTCCACGCCGTGCGAAATATCCGAAATCCGATACCCCACACGCGCAAAACGCATTCCCTCATAAAACGATTGCTTGGTACGCTCTACAAGAAGCCTCTTTTCCTCCGGTACATTTCCCACAATAAAGGTACGGGCCATATCGGTATGAAAACCCTTGTACAGCACACCGGCGTCAATGCTCACAAGATCCCCCTCATGAATAACGCGCGAAGCTTTGGGAATACCGTGAATAACTTCCTCATTGACGGAAATGCACAGCGTATTGGGAAAGCCGTACATTCCCAAAAAGGAAGGCTTTGCCTTGCGGTTTATTATATACCGATAAGCAGATTTGTCAAGGTCCAGCGTTGTCATGCCGGGCTTTATACTCCCACCCAGCATTTCCATGGTTTCGGCAAGAATTTTTCCGCCCTCAGCCATGGCGCGCAAAGCAGTTTCACTTTTAATGCAGAGCATCAAACCGCCTCCAGCACGTTAACAATCTCATGAAAAACATCCGCTGGCGGAAGATTACCGTTTACCGTTTTGACCTCTTTTCCGTAATAAGCCAGTAAAGGTTTGGTCTGCTCATTATAAACCGCCAGTCTGTTTTTTACGGTTTCCTCCGTATCGTCCGCACGCTGCGTAAGCTCCGCGCCGCAAGCCGGACATTGCTCACCCTCTAAAGCAGAAACATGATACGTTCCCGTGCAATCGGGACAAACTCTTCTTCCGGTAATACGGGCCAACAGCAGACTCTCATCCACATCGATATTCAAAACGCAATCCAAAGCGGTAAGAGCCTTTAACCCCTCGGCCTGCTCAATCGTGCGGGGAAAGCCGTCCAGCAAAAAGCCATTTTGGCAATCCTCCTGCGCCAGTCGCTGCTTTACCATTCCGAGCGTTACCTCGTCAGGCACAAGTTTTCCGGCATCAATATATTGTTTGGCCAAACGCCCCAGCTCGGTATTCTTACTCATATTTTCCCGGAACATGTCACCGGTGGAAATATGCGGGATCCCGAACCGTTTACAAATTTCAGCGGCCTGGGTGCCTTTACCGGCACCCGGAGCGCCTAATAAAATCATCTTCATCGCGTCACCTATTAATCAAGGAAGCCTTTGTAATGACGCATTACCATCTGTGATTGCAGCTGCTTGGTCACTTCAATGGAAACACTTACGATAATTAAAAGGCCAGTGGAACTGAACGTCAGCGCAAGACTCAGAATGGAATTGGCGTACTGCGGAGAAATGGAACCTAAAACAGCGCTGGCAATCATCGGAATTGTAGAGATAATTCCCAGATACAAACCGCTGAACAGTACCAACCGCTTATTGACCTTGTTCAGATAATCCGTGGTAGGTTTACCCGGCCGTATTCCCTGAATAAATCCGCCGTACTTCTGCAGATTTTTTGAAGTTTCCGCAGCGTTAAAGGTAATGGCTGAATAGAAGAAAGCAAAACCAATCGTCAGCAAGAAGCTTACAACGGTATAGCCCCAAGTTCCCGAACCCAGCCATTTGGAATAGAACGTTTCAAACGAACCGCCGCTCCAGAACATTCCCGCGATAATACTGGGGAACATCAAAAGAGACATGGAAAAAATTAAGGGAAGAACGCCGCAGGAGTTCGGCTTGATAGGCATATATGTGCTCTGTCCGCCGTAAATTTTACGTCCCGAAACGCGCTTGGCATACTGAATCGCGATTCTGCGCTCGCCCAATTCAACAAAGATAACAACTACAATCAAGGCAAGAATGGCAACGATAATGATGGGAAGAATCCACCAAAGAGCGTTGTTTCCGGCCTGTGAGTTTGCACTTGCCTGCTCGATATAGGACTGCGCCGTCGAAGGCAGACGGGCAATGATACCCACAAAGATAATCATTGATATACCGTTGCCCAGTCCCTTTTCACTGATGCGGTCGCCGATCCAAATGGCAACGGCCGTACCGGCGGTAAGGGAAACACCGATCAGCACATAAGCTAAAATGGTAGTCGCGGTCGATGTCAGCATAGAGGAGACAATGATATCGGCGCCGTTGCGGCTGAAAGACCAGCAAATGCCCACCGCCTGCAAAAAGGCCAGGCCGATCGCGCAGTAACGCACGATTTTATTGATCTTTTCTCTTCCGTTTTCCTCTTTTGCCATACGCTCCAGTCCGGGAATAACCACCTGAAGCAGCTGAATAATAATGGACGCGTTGATATACGGGGAAATACCCATAGCCATAAAGGTATAGCCCTCTAAGGACCCGCCGGTGATGATATTCATCAAGCCCCAGATATTCTGGTTGGCGGCGTCGATCGTCAACGAGGGATTTACACCCGGCGTGGGTATGTAACAGCAAAGCCGGAAAATCAGCAGAAGCAGCAGCGTATAAAGAATTTTTTTACGCAGCTCCGGGATCTTCCACGCGTTTTTATAAACCGAAAACATGGTTAAATCACCTCAGCCTTTCCTCCGAGCGCCTCAATCTTCTGCTGAGCCGTCCGAGTAAAGGCTGCAACCTGAACAGTAAGCCGCTTTGTAATTTCGCCATTGCCAAGTACTTTTACGCCATCCTTCTCGATTTTACTGATCATGCCTTTTTCTTTCAAAAGTTCCGCGGTAACCACGGTATCTTCATCAAAGGCCTCCAGTCTTGAAATGTTTATTTCCGTATAAATTTTGCCAAAGCGGTTAAAGAAACCTCTCTTGGGCAGTCTGCGGGTAAGGGGCATTTGGCCGCCTTCAAATCCGGGACGAACCCCGCCGCCGCTTCTGGCATTTTGTCCCTTATGTCCTTTACCGGAGGTTTTTCCCAATCCACTGCCGGGGCCGCGTCCGCGACGGCGGCCGGTCTGGGTAGCACCCTCTGCGGGTTTCAAATCTACTAATTTCATATATGAACCCTCCTAGTCAACTTCCTCAACGGTTACAAGATGCTTTACCTTGAAGATCATACCGCGGATAGCGGCATTATCCGGCTTTGTTACCGTTGAATTGGTTTTTTTAAGGCCAAGAGCCTTTACCGTAGCGATCTGATCTTTTTTGCAGGAGATCGTACTTTTTGTTAATGTAATCTTTAACATTCCGGTTCCCTCCTTAGCCGATAATCTCTTCAACGGTTTTGCCGCGCATCTGTGCGATCTGTTCAGCCGTTTTCAGGGAAGCAAGCCCTTCTAAAGTAGCTTTTACACAGTTTGCCGGATTATTGGAGCCCTGGCTTTTGGTAAGAATGTCACGTACACCTACCATCTCCAGCACGTCACGCACGGGACCGCCGGCGATAACACCGGTTCCTTCGGGAGCGGGCATTAAAAGTACCTGACCTCTGCCGAACTTACCCACTACCGCATGGGGAATGGTGGTATCTTTCAGGGAAACCGTAATCAAATGCTTTTTGGCATCCTCGGTTGCCTTACGAATGGCTTCGGGAACCTCTGTAGCCTTCCCCTGGCCCACGCCTACATGACCGTTTCCGTCACCGACAACCACCAATGCGGCAAGGCGCATATTACGTCCGCCCTTTACGGTTTTGGCAACGCGGTTTACCGAAACTAATTTTTCCTTTAAATCCAATGTTTTGGGATCGATTTTATTCATGCTCTTATTACCTCCCATTAGAATTCCAGACCCGCTTCACGCGCTGCCTCGGCAAGCGCTTTCACGCGGCCGGTATAGAGGTAACCACCTCTGTCAAACACAACGGTTTTAATCCCTTTGGCCTGCGCGCGCTCGGCGATAAGCTTGCCGACATAGGCAGCGGCCTGAGATTTTGTCATTTCTGCGGTTGCCTTCATAGCATCGCCTTCGATCGTAGAAGCAGCGGCAAGCGTATTACCGGCCTGGTCATCAATAACCTGAGCATAAATATGACTGTTGCTGCGATATACGTCCAGTCTGGGACGGTCTGCCGTACCGCTTACCTTTTTGCGCACACGTGCGTGACGCGCCAGGCGATCGGTATTTTTATCTTTCTTGTTGATCATACTGTAAATGCTCCTTTCTGATTATTTCTTGCCGGCCTTGCCCTCTTTGAGCGCGATATATTCGCCCTCATAGCGGACACCCTTGCCATGATACGGTTCCGGTGCGCGAACGCCCCGAACCTCTGCTGCAAACTGGCCGACGGCCTGCTTGTCAATTCCGCGGATAATGATGCTGGTCTGTGAGGGAACTTCTATTGTGATTCCCTCGGGCGCTTCCATCTCTACCGGATGAGAATAGCCCAGCGTAAGTACTAATTTTTTGCCGTTCATCGCGGCGCGGTAACCGGTTCCCTGAATGGCAAGTGCCTTGGAAAAGCCCTCGGAAACACCGATTACCATATTGTTCAGCAGTGTTCTGGTAAGACCGTGCAGCGCGCGATGCTCCTTATCGTCAGAGGGACGCGCAACCGTAACGGAAGTTCCTTCTACTTTTATTTGCATATCCTTATTCAGCTGCTGGGTAAAGGTCCCCTTAGGTCCCTTTGCCGTAACGACATTGCCCTCGGCTACCGTAACGGTAACGCCTGCCGGGATTGTTACCGGAAGTCTACCTATTCTTGACATATTCTACCTCCCGATTACCATACATAAGCAAGAACTTCGCCGCCGATACCCAGCGCGCGCGCCTGCTTATCCGTCATAATACCCTTGGATGTGGATACAATTGCTATCCCCATACCGCCAAGAACTCTGGGAAGTTCCTCGGCCCGGGCATAAACTCTCAGGCCCGGCTTTGATATTCTGCGAAGACCTGAAATGATTCTTTCCTTGTTTGCCCCGTATTTCAATGTAATACGGATGGTTCCCTGAGGAACCGCGTCGATCACCTCAACGCCTTTAATATAACCCTCGTCAAGAAGAAGCTGGGCAATCGCCTGCTTTACATTGGACTTGGGGATATCTACTGTATTGTGCCTTGCCACCATCGCGTTGCGAATTCTGGTAAGCATATCGGCAATAGGATCTGTTAAAACCATTATGGTATCCTCCTTCCTTTATTTGTTCCTACCAACTTGCCTTTTTCACGCCGGGAATCTGACCCTTATAGGCCAGCTCTCTGAAGCAGATGCGGCAAATGCCGTATTTGCTGAGTACTGCGTGAGGGCGGCCGCAAATGCTGCAGCGCGTATAGGCGCGCGTGGAGTATTTTGCAGGCTTCTGCTGCTTATTGATCATTGCTTTTTTAGCCATTCATATCCCCCCTATCAGTTTGCATAAGGCATTCCCATCAAGCCTAACAGCTCGCGGGCTTCCTCATCGGTCTTCGCGGTAGTAACAAATATTACATCCATTCCCCGAACCTTATCAATTTTATCATACTCAATTTCGGGGAAAATCAGCTGCTCCTTGATACCCAGGGCATAGTTGCCTCTGCCGTCAAAAGCGTTGGCGGAAACGCCGTGGAAGTCACGAACGCGCGGAAGTGCTATATTCAAGAGCTTATCCACAAATTCATACATTCTTTCGCCGCGGAGCGTTACCTTCGCACCGATGTTCATGCCTTCGCGGACCTTGAAGTTAGCAACAGACTTTTTAGCCTTGGTAACAACAGGCGCCTGACCTGTGATCAGCGCGATCTCCTGCACGGCGGCATCAAACTTTTTGGCGTCATCCTTCACATCGCCCAAGCCGGCATTTACAACAACCTTTTCAAGCTTAGGTACCTGCATGATGTTCTTGTAGCCGAACTTCTTTTCCATTGCCGGAACGATCTCGCTTATATATTTATCCTTTAATCTGGCCATAGTATCTCTCCTTCCGTTCCTTCATTACTGAATGCTCTTTTTGCATTTTTTGCAAACGCGCACTTTTTTACCGTCAACAACGGCATAGCCTACACGCACGCCTTTTTTGCAGGAAGGGCAGTATATCATAACATTGGAAGCGTCAATCGGAGCTTCCTTTTCTATACGGCCGCCGGCCTCGCCCATTTTCTTCGGCTTAGTGTGGCGCGTAACCATGTTCACGCCCTCAACAATTACCTTGTTTTCTGCGGGAAAAGCCTGAAGCACCTTATGCGTGGCAGCCTTATCGTCACCGACGGACTTGTTGGTTCCGCTGATCACAACAACGGTATCGCCTTTTATAACCTTCATTCCCATGTCCCTCCTTACAGCACTTCCGGAGCAAGGGAGATAATCTTCATAAAATCTCTTTCACGAAGCTCTCTTGCTATGGGCCCGAACACACGGGTTCCGCGGGGAAGCTTTTGATCGTTGATGATAACGGCGGCATTATCGTCAAAACGGATATATGAACCGTCGGCACGGCGGGTGGGTTTGGTTGTGCGTACGATAACCGCCTTTACAACATCGCCTTTTTTCACTACGCCGCCGGGCACAGCCGTTTTCACGGAAGCAACAATGGTATCGCCCACGCTTCCGTATCTTCTGAAAGAGCCACCAAGAACTCTTATGCACATAATCTCTTTTGCGCCGGTATTGTCGGCAACCTTCAATCTTGTTTGAGGTTGTATCATAATTTACCCCTTTCCGGGAAAACAATCGAAAAAAGCTTATTTTGCCTTTTCAACTATTTCCACCAATCTCCATCTTTTATCTTTGCTCAGCGGCCTTGTTTCCATAATCCGTACGGTGTCGCCGATGCCGCATTCATTTTTCTCGTCATGCGCCTTAAATTTTGTGGTACGGTTAACCGTTTTGCCATAAAGCGGGTGAAGAACCTTTGTTTTTACTGCAACAACAATCGTCTTATCCATTTTATCGCTTACAACGATCCCTACTCTTTGCTTGCGAAAGTTTCTTTCCATTCGTCCTCAACCTCCTTTATGCCTGAGCCTTGATCTCAAGCTCACGAAGTATGGTCATTACCCTTGCGATGTCCTTTTTACAGGCGTCTATCTGCTTCGGGTTATTCAACTGTCCGGTAGCATTTTGAAATCTGAGGTTAAAAAGCTCTCTTTTCAGTTCGGCCAGTTTTTTGTTCAGCTCATCGGCGTTCATTTCACGAAGCTTACTCGGTTTCATCAAACATCACCGTCCTGTTCTTTGTTGTAGTCCTCACGGGTAACGAACTTCACCTTCAGCGGAAGCTTATGGCTTGCCAAACGAAGTGCTTCGCGAGCGGTGGCTTCGTCAATACCGTTCATTTCAAACAGTACCCGGCCCGGTTTTACCACGGCTACCCAGTATTCCGGCGAACCTTTACCGCTTCCCATTCGGGTCTCGGCCGGCTTTGCCGTAACGGGCTTATCCGGGAAAATTTTAATCCATACCTGACCGCTACGTTTAATATAACGCGTCATCGCGATACGCGCGGCCTCGATCTGCGCGCTGGTGATCCATGCCGGCTCAAGCGCTACCAGACCGTAATCACCGTAGGCGATAAAGTTACCGCGCTGAGCGGTTCCCTTCATTCTGCCACGGAAAACTCTTCTTCTTTTTACTCTTTTGGGCATTAACATAATTACTTGCCTCCTTCTGCTGCGGCAGACTTCTTTGCAAGAATCTCACCCTTGTATACCCACACCTTTACGCCGATACGGCCATAGGTCGTTGCAGCCTCTGCAAAACCGTAATCAATATCCGCGCGGAGTGTCTGCAGCGGAATGCTTCCCTCATGGTAGCCCTCGCTGCGGGCGATTTCTGCGCCGCCAAGACGACCGCTTACTAAGATTTTAACACCTTTGGCTCCCGCGCGCGTAACACGCTGCATGGACTGTTTCATCGCGCGACGGAAAGAAACACGCTTTTCCAACTGCTGAGCGATACTTTCGGCCACCAGCTGCGCGTCCATATCCGGCTTGCGGATTTCCATGATGTTAAGATGAACCTTTTTGCCAAGCATCTTTTCAAGCTCTGCCTTTAAAGCATCGATTCCCGCACCGCCCTTGCCGATCAATGCGCCGGGTTTTGCGGTAAAGATAAAAATAGTTACTGTATTGGATTTACGCTCAATTTCTATCTTCGGAACGCTGAAAGCATTCAGCCTGTTCTTTAAATAGCTGCGAAGCTTGTTATCTTCACTGATATTCTGGGCAAAATCCTTGCCGGCGATCCAGCGGGAATCCCAGTTCTTGATAATGCCCACTCTGAGACCGTGGGGATTCACTTTCTGACCCATTTACTTGTCCTCCTTTACTTGATCAAGGATAACCGTGATGTGGCTTGAACGCTTCAGTATCGGCGAAGCGCTGCCTTTTGCGCGGGGCATAAAGCGCTTAAGCGTAGGACCCTGGTTCGCATATATCTCAGCAACATAAAGGTTATCTCTGTTTAAATACGGAGGATTGTTCTCCGCGTTAGCGATAGCCGAAAGCAAAACCTTTTCCACTACAGGAGAGGCCGCCTTGGGCGTGAACCGCAAAATAGCAAGCGCCTCATCTACCTGCTTGCCGCGGATCAAATCGATCACAATGCGTACCTTGCGGGAAGAAATGCGAATATATTTGGCAATCGCTTTCGGTCTGCGATCGCGCGCTTCCTTACGGGCAGCGGCTTTTTCTTTCATTCTCTTTGCCATAGCGTCTTCCTCCCCTTACTTACTTCCTGAGGACTTTTCCGAACCGGAGTGACCTCTGAACGTTCTTGTGGGTGCAAACTCACCCAGTTTATGTCCTACCATATCTTCCGTGATATAAACAGGAACGTGTTTTCTGCCGTCATGAACGGCTATGGTATGGCTTACCATCTGGGGGAAGATCGTGGAAGACCTTGACCAAGTCTTAATAACCTTCTTATCGCCAGAGGTATTCATTTCTTCAACCTTTTTCAGCAAACGCTCGCTGACAAAGGGACCTTTTTTTACTGACCTGCTCATAATGAGCCTCCTTCCGATTTATTAGCCGTTACGGCGCTTTACGATATATTTATCACTCTTGTTTCTCTTGTTGCGGGTTTTATAACCAAGCGCGGGTTTGCCCCAAGGAGTAACCGGGCCGGGACGGCCGACAGGCGACTTGCCTTCACCGCCGCCGTGGGGGTGATCGCACGGGTTCATAACAACACCGCGTACCGTAGGCCGAACGCCCATGTGACGTTTTCTTCCCGCTTTACCGATAGAAACGTTTTCATGATCCAGATTGCCTACCTGGCCGATTGTCGCTTTGCACTCCATCAGAATGTAGCGAACCTCGCCGCTGGGCAGACGGACCTGCGCATATTTCTCTTCCTTTGCCATCAGCTGCGCGGCATTGCCGGCAGAGCGCACCAGCTGGCCGCCTTTACCGGGGGTAAGCTCAATATTGTGAATCAGCGTACCTACGGGAATATTCTTGATTTTCAGCGCGTTTCCGGGCTTAATATCGGCGTTATCACCGGCATATACCGTATCGCCTACCGTAAGTCCCAAAGGCGCTAAAATATAGCGTTTTTCGCCGTCGGCATAATGCAAAAGCGCAATATTGGCTGTACGGTTGGGATCGTACTCAATGGAGGCAACGCGCGCCATGATATCTTCCTTGTTGCGTTTAAAATCGATGATTCTGTATTTTCTTGTATTGCCGCCGCCGTGATGACGAACGGTTAAACGGCCAACATTATTTCTTCCGCCGCTCTTGCTCACTTTTGCCAGCAAGGAGCGCTCCGGCGTGGTTTTTGTGATTTCTTCAAATGCCGAAACCGACATAAAACGCCGTGCGGGCGAGGTTGGCTTATACTTTTTAATAGCCATGATTCAACTCCATTTCTCAGCGACGCGAATTTAAGCTGCTGTGCCTGTCGCTGCGTGAAACGCGCAGCAGCCTGTTTTTTTAAAGTTAAGCCATACCCTCGAAAAACTCGATGGCCTTAGAATCTTTCTTCAAAACGACATACGCCTTTTTGGTGGCCGAGGTTCTGCCCTCATACCGACCCATGCGTTTGATCTTTCCCTGGGTGGTAACGGTGTTTACCTTTTCCACCTTTACGCCGAAGATCTGCTCAACCGCCATTTTAATCTGACTTTTGTTGGCCTTGGGCGCAACCTCAAACACATAACGCTTCTCGCTCATCATGCCATAGCTCTTTTCGGTAAGCACGGGCTTGATAATGATATCCTCATGGAACATTATGCATATACCTCCTCAAGCTTTTTCAGCGCCGCTTTGGTAAGGATCAGCTTTTCATGGTTCAGCACATCAACCACATTGAGCGTGTTTACCAATCCCGTTTTCACACCCGGAATATTCGCGGCGGCTCTTTCCACATTCACAGTGGGTTCCGCATTTACAATATAAGCCTTTCCTTCTACCTTCAGGTTGGCAAGCACTTTTACCATTGCTTTGGTTTTTGCCTCGATCTCCAGTGCGTCAAGAATGATGATATCCTTATCGGCAACTTTTGAGCTGAGCGCACCTTTTAACGCAAGCCGTTTTACCTTTTTGGGAACAGCGATGGAAAAATCTCTTGCCTTGGGCGCAAATACAATACCGCCCTTATAATACTGAGGCGCTCTGGACGAACCCTGACGGGCACGGCCGGTTCCCTTCTGACGGAACGGCTTTTTGCCGCCGCCGGCAACCTCACGGCGAGTGAGTGTTCCCTTGGTGCCCTGACGCTTATTGGCAAGCTGGGCACGAACTACCTGATGAAGAACGTGCGTATTGATATCGGTTTCAAAGATCTCTTTGCTCAGTGTCACCGTACCAACCTTTTCGCCTTCAATGTTATATACAGCTACTCTTGGCATAGCTACTTACCTCCTTACTTACTCTTTACCGACTGCTTAATGGTAAGCAGTGCGCCTGCCGCACCGGGAACCGCGCCTTTAATTAAAAGAACGCCGCGCTCGGTATCAACACGAACAATTTCAAGGTTCTGAATGGTTACCTGCTCGTTACCCCACTGACCGGGCATATGTTTGTTTTTGAAAACATGGCTCGGTGAGGAACTGGCTCCCATAGAACCTACCACGCGGTGGCTGCCGGAGCCGTGAGCCATCGGGCCGGTACGCTGATTCCATCTCTGAATCACGCCGCTGAAACCGTGGCCTTTTGTTTTTGCCGTTACATCCACTTTGTCGCCCTGCGCAAAAATATCGCATTTGATCGTGCCGCCAACCTGATATTCGGCGCAGTTATCAAATTTAAACTCTCTCATATAGCGGGCAACCGGGACATTGGCCTTTACAAACTGTCCCTTTTCGGGCTTGCTTACGTTCTTTTCCTTTACAGCGCCAAAACCTACCTTGACGGCATCATAGCCGTCTTTTTCAACGGTTTTGATCTGTACTACCGAGCAAGGACCGGCTTGAACGACTGTTACGGGAACTACTGTACCGTCCGCGGCGAAAATCTGCGTCATGCCGACTTTCTTGCCTAAAATACCTTTTGTCATCATCGTTCATCCTCCTTACAGTTTAATGTTAATGTCAACACCGGCGGCAAGATCCAGCTTCATCAGTGCATCCACCGTTTTTGTTCCGGCATTGTAAATGTCAATAAGACGTTTGTGAGTACGAAGCTCAAACTGTTCCCGGCTATCCTTATATTTATGAGGAGCACGAAGAATGGTTATCACTTCCTTCTCGGTGGGAAGGGGAATGGGGCCGCTTACCGTGGCGCCCGTTTTGACTGCCGTATCCACGATCCTCTCGGCCGCTTGGTCGATCAGGCTGTGATCATACGCTTTCAACTTGATTCTGATTTTCTGCGATGCCATTTATATACCTCCTTACAGTAGCTCAAATACACTGTTCCGTGTGTGCCGCTTTTTTAAATTTTAAACGGCGGTGTGTATCTGGCTGTTCGTCCGATTTTTCCGGACAATTGTCCACGGAAATTACCCGCGCGAACGGCGGCAACCTTCCGCTTCATACCATTTACGCCGACAGGCGCAGCTGCTCCACCGCACAGAGCAACGGATTTAGTATATAACAAAGCCTTTTTTTGCGCAACCGTTTTTTTCTTTTATTTGTGAATTTTTTGTAAACATTGACCGTTTTCACAAAAAACTGCTTTTTTTGCGTCCTAACTTACATACATTTTATAAAACAAAACGTTGCAACAAGCCGTATACGGCTTTTACTCGGCTGAAAAGAGGAACAAATATTATGCCCATGATATCCGTAAAGTGCCCCGGAAGGGTAATTCTGGCGGTGAACAATTCCTTTGCCGGAGAAGTTCTGCCGAACCAATCGATTTCCGTTCCGGCCGGCAGCGGTACCACATATATTGCCGCCTATCCCTTGGAAGAAGATGGTCTGCCGGTTTGGGTTGCTATTGAAAACGACGGAATGCTGCTTCATCTTGCACCGTGCTCCGGCCGGCTTTGCCGTTGGAGTGACGAAATCTATGAACTGGAGCTGTGCATCAAAAAAAAGAAGCCGGAGTTTCCGCCCTTTATTCTGAATGAAAAGAAATGGGGGGCCGCCTTCGCAGGCATCTGCGCCGGTTTTTTCGTTGCCGAAGACGAACACGGCGCGCGCCGATTTTTTCAGTGCGAAGAGCCAATCGATGATTTTTCCGTACTTTCCGCCGGATACGCCGCGCTGCAAAGCGGTAAAAAGCTCACGGTAGTCACGCAGGAAATGACCGCGGTGCTTTCCTTGGAAGTCAATACCTTTTCTGTGGAAAACAACCGTCTGTATCTGCGTTTTTATCCCGGCGGCATGGACAGTTACGAAATTCTGCAAACCTATAATACCGCTACCATGGAGCGCATGGAAAGCGTCATCGAGCGACGGGAAAGCGAAACCGAACTCTCGGCAATCCGCTGTTTCTGTGAAGCCGTGCGGCTGGATTTAAAAGAAGAAGCGCTTTCTTTTTTAACCCCGGGGCTCACCGAGGATATGAGTTTTGAGGAAATCAAAGACTTTTTAGGTCCGTTTGACTCTATCGAAGAAGTCCGTTATCTGCCCAACTCACCACTGCATTCGGTAGCGCTGCGATACGCCGTAGACGCTTGTAATTTTCACTATTTGTGTTATGAATTCCATATTATTTCCGGTGACCGGCCGTTGATCGACGATATCGCGCAGTTATAGAAAGCCCTTTATATCGCGGAACCTTTATTTTCATTTGCCGTTACAACTGTATATTCTTTTTTATAAAACAAAACACAAGCGGATTTTTTTGCATATTTCTCGGAAAAAGAACGAGGAGCACAAGCCGACCTACTTGTGCTCCTCGTTCTTTATATGAAATTGTTCCAAAAAAAGGCATAATTAAAGAGTTATCGTATTTTCTTTAAAAGCGTACAGGAAAATCCGTATTCCCCATGCAAGGCATAATCCTTAATGTATCCCCAGCCTTCCAATTCCTGTCCCACGCTTTCGCGAAGATCTTTAAAATCATAAGGAAAATCTACTTTGGCTTTATCCGTTTTCTCTTTCAAATTTTTGTTTGCCATAACTGCCAGAATGTACATTGCCGGAGGTGATAACAACATTTTTCTTTCCTCCCTTTGTATTTTGAATTTTTAGTTTCTGCAAAGATTATAAGTTTCTGGGAAATCTTTGCTTTGTTTGACAGTATTATACACCATGCTTTTTCTTTTTTCAACCCCCTTTTTTACAAAAAATAGAAAAATTTTTAAAATTTTTGAAAATTTATGGAATTTCGACTATGTTTTGACGTCACTTTATCGTCAATCATTCTTCACATTTTTCTCTTTTCGTATTTCCAAATCGCAAAAAGACTAATACTTTAGGCTACACACTTTACTCAAGAATATGCCGTAATCCGATTGACCCTTCGGAAAAATTGCTATATAATTTTTATATATTGAAAAAAAGAGGTATACTATGAATTACGCTGAGGAATCGCTGAAAAAGCATTATGAATGGAAAGGAAAAATTGAGGTGATCTGCCGCGTGCCGATAAACAGCCGTGAGGATCTTTCGCTGGCCTATACGCCGGGAGTTGCCGCGCCGTGTCTGGAAATACAAAAAGACAGCAGCAAAAGCTTTGCGCTGACGCGCCGCTCCAACCTGGTGGCAGTGATTACCGACGGTACCGCCGTACTGGGCTTAGGCGATATCGGGCCGGAGGCAGGCATGCCGGTAATGGAGGGAAAATGCGCCCTTTTTAAAGCCTTTGCGGATGTAGACGCGATTCCGCTTTGTATTAAAAGCAAGGATACCGACGAATTGGTGCGCACCATAGAACTGCTCTCCGGCAGTTTCGGGGGAATCAATTTAGAGGATATCTCCGCGCCGCGCTGTTTTGAAATAGAACGCCGCCTGAAGGAAAAATGTGATATTCCCGTATTCCATGACGATCAACACGGTACGGCTGTTGTTGTCTCCGCGGCATTGATCAACGCCGCCAAGGTAGCCCAAAAAAAGTTAAATGAGCTTACCGTCGTAATCAACGGCGCAGGCAGTGCGGGAATCGCCATCGGCAATATGATCTTGAATTTAGGCGTAAAAGATTTGCTTCTTTGTGATAAAACGGGAATTCTCTTCCGCGGCAAGGAAGATATGAATCCTGCCCAGCAGGAGATCGCGCAGCGAACCAACCGACAAAATAAACAAGGCTTGCTTGCCGACGCCATGTCCGGTGCGGACGCTTTTATCGGTGTTTCGGCGCCGAATGTAGTAACCGGCGAAATGATCGCCAAAATGGCATCCAAACCGATTCTGTTTCCCATGGCTAATCCGGTACCGGAGATTATGCCTGACGCGGCAAAAAAAGCCGGCGCGTTTATTGTAGGTACCGGCCGAAGCGATTTCCCCAACCAAATCAACAATGTACTGGCTTTCCCCGGTATTTTCCGGGGTGCGCTGGACGCTCAAGCAACCGATATCAATGAGGAAATGAAAATGGCCGCCGCCTTTGCTATTGCCGCGCATATTCCGCCGGATCAGCTATCACCGGAAAACATTATTCCCAGCGCGTTGGATAAAACGGTTGCCTTTTCCGTAGCCAAAGCAGTATCCGAAGCCGCGAAAAAAACCGGCTGCGTACGAAAAAAATAAACCCGTTCTTTGATACAAACGGGTTCAAAGTTATCAAAAATTCTCACGGACAAACAAGCTGCACAAAAAAGGTTTCGTCCACCTTTTTTAAAAGGCGGGATACCGGCGCCCCTTCGGAAAGAACGAAATCTTACCAAAAAGAGCGCAGGATGGACATAAGCCGTCCCGATGGAAAATTTTATGATAAGAAACCCCCCGGCGAGGGTTTCCTCATGCGCTGCATAAAAATTTTGTTTTGGTACATATTGCGATTCACGAACAGGTTTTTCGACAGACTCAACCCGCCCTCTTATATAAACAGCGGGATTCAAATTTTCTATAAACTCAAATCTACTTTTTCGCGGCGGAAGCGCCGCATTTTTTCACCGGCAGACGCGGCGAAAAAGCTCTGGTCAAAAGATTGCATTTTTTACGTTGAAAGGATATTGATGAAAACAGATTCATCCAATCTTTGATTTTTCAAAAAGGCTAGACTAACGCCGTATCCGATTTTTCCGCAGGATGACCCGTTCTTTCGCTTGTATCGGTTTATGCACGCGACGATACGCTATGCTCTTTGTTTTCAAGATGTTCGCGAATCAGCTGCACGTTGCTGAAAAAATTAAGGCTCAGCATTCCGATAACATACCATAAAAACGCGCCGATAATCAACCCTATAAATTGAGCCAAAAGAAGAAAGGTTATCTCAGAATTCAAGCCGAAATGAATACCGCTAGCATTCTTCACGCCTATAAGCAAAAAAATAACATAAGCTCCGTAAAGAACGATGCCCGCGCAGATCATCCAAAACCCGACCATAATAATTCCCTTATAAAGATCCAGCCAAATATTGCTTTTTTCATTAAACATGTTTTTCTCCTCTTTTCATAATCTTTGTATTCTTTTCCGTTTTTTCACAAACAATTTACATTGTCTATTATAGCATACAATTTTTATTTTGTCTATCATCACAGACAATATTTTTTTGTTTTTTTGGTACTCTAATAGAAAGGGAAGTGTCTACGATGATAGAATTCAATAAATCGGCGGCCGGAAAGGCCATCCGGCGGCTGCGCAGGGAAAAGAATCTTTCCCAAGAGGTTTTCAGCGGTTTGGCGGGTATCGCCCGCAGTCACTTGGCAATGATAGAAACCGGCACAAAGCAGCCGAATTTTGAAACGATATGGCGTATTGCCAACGCCTTTGAAATATCGCCTCATGAATTGGTAGAGCAAATTGAAAAACAATGCCGCCAATGAAAGAGAATCTTTACCGTGGAAGGATATCCGCGATCTTTCCTTTATCAGCTCCAAATTCTTTTCGGTTTGACAGAAAAATACCTTAAATGCTATAATAGCCGGGATTAAAATTTTTAAAACCGGTGCGACGATTGATTTCTATGCAGAAGCTACAAAAAAAAGAATTTATAAAATATATATCGTGTAATGTGCTTTCCATGATCGGCCTGTCCTGTTATATTTTAGCCGATACTTTTTTTATCGCCCAAGGCGTGGGACCCAAAGGCCTGGCGGCGCTGAATTTGGCGTTACCTGTATTTAATACGGTAAACGGCATCGGGCTGTTGCTGTGCATGGGCGGAGCGACACGGTTTTCACTTTCAGGCGCAAAAAAGGACGCTTCTTCCGCCTCAATTTTTACCCATACGGTTTATTGGGGCATCTTTTTCTCCTTGCTGTTTATGTTGCTGGGCGGTTTTTTTTCGGAAAATATCGCGTGGTGTATGGGTGCGGACCCGGATACTTTTGAAATGACAAGGATCTACCTTCAGGTAATTTTGCTGTTTGCGCCGCTGTTCATTTTTAATCAAATATTGAGCGGCTTTGTGCGCAATGACCGAGATCCCAAGCTTGCCATGGCCGCTATGCTCGCGGGAGATTTTATCAATATTATACTGGATTATGTTTTTATATTTCCTTTGAATATGGGAATATTCGGCGCGGTTTTGGCCACGGGAATCGCCCCGGTTATAGGAATTTTATTGATGTCCTCTCACTTTATAAAAAGAAAAAATCATTTTTATTTTAAAATCCAAAAGCCGTCCCTGCAAGAGGGGATATCCTGTATAAAATCCGGTATTTTTGCCTTTATCGGTGAAATTTCAAACGGAATCGTTATTTTTGTGTTTAACGCGTTATTTTTACGCTTTATGGGAAACACCGGCGTAACGGCCTACGGCATCATCGCCAATATTTCTTTAGTGGTTATTTCCGTTTATAACGGTATTGCGCAGGGAATGCAGCCGCTGGTAAGCAAAAATTGCAGCCGCGGAGATCAAAAATCAGCGCAAAGTATATATCAATATTCTTTCCTTTGTTCTCTGGCCGTATCGGTCCTTGTTCTGGTTGCGGCACTGCTGTGGCACACACCTATGGTCGCTCTGTTTAACCAAAACGCCGAACCTTTGCTGCAAACCACGGCAGAAAGCGGTATGCTTCTTTATTTCCCGGGCTTCTTTTTTGCCGGAATCAATATTATTACCGCTGCGTATTTTGCGGCTTCGGGAAAAACCGCGCAATCTTTCGGAATCGGATTCTTGCGGGGAATTGCCGTTATTGTTCCGGCAGCAATAATTCTTGCGCTGCTTTTTCAGACAACGGGAATTTGGCTTTCTTTTCTGGCCGCGGAAAGCATTGTTTGCTTGATCAGCGCGGTGCTGTTCTTTTTCAGCCGAAAAAAAGCAACCCGGCTTTTATAAAAGAAATCCACACAAATTCGAATCCTGAAATCAACTCTGTTTAGAGCTTCTTTCAAACTGTCGAAAAACGTCCCATCGGGACGATTCTCCCTCCTGTTCTCTTTTTTATCCTCTTCCGAGGGTACCCCCTTGATTTTCCTCCTTCTAAAAAAGGTGAAAAAACTTTATATTGTGCAGTTTTTAGCCGTATGACTTTTGGGTGCTCTGAAATCAGCTCTGTTTGGAGCTGATTTTTTTACACAATAAGTCCATTGGCACGCATAAAAAACAGGCAACGCACGGTATCAATTAAAGCATACCGTAAATATCGGGATTGTGCACAAAAAAGTCAGATTCGTGCTATGAAGGACAGAGATCTTTCTGTTATAACAAAAGACACAACAGGAGGGAAAAACATGTATCGAGCAGGAATAGATATCGGCGGAACCAAAGTCATAATCGGTTTGATAGACCAACAGAAGCATTTGATGATACGTAAAAAATATATCATTCCCGATTCTGCGAAAAAAGACGGATTTTTAAAATGGCTTATCCAAATCTTTGAGAATACAGTAACAGAGGCGCAACTTTCAAAACAGCAAATTGACTTTTGCGGTATCGGTGTCCCCGGTACCGTAAGTGAAGACGGTACAACGGTGCTGAAAGCGCCCAATTTACACTGGGAAAATAAGCCTTTAGCCGCGGACTTTACCCAAGCCACCGGTATCGCGAGTCGTTTGATACAGGATTCCCGCGCGGCGGCCTGGGGCGAGTATACGGCCGGCGCGGGAAGAGGTTTTAAAAACGTAGTATGTATCACCCTGGGAACCGGAATCGGTACGGGAATAGTGCTTAACGGAAAAATTTTTACCGGAAGTTTAGCCTGCGCGGGAGAAATCGGCCATGTTCCCGTAACGGGGAACGGAAGAAAATGCGGCTGCGGGCAGACGGATTGTTTGGAAAAATATGCGGCGGGTATGGGCTTGGAACAAACGGCAAAAGAACTGTTAGGAGAAGACGCGGATACGGAAGAGTTGTTTCGGCAGGCACGCAGCGGAAATGAACGGGCAAGAAACGCCGTCGCGCAGGCAGCGGAGTTGTTGGGAAAAACTTTAGTGCAGACCGTGAATCTTCTTTCGCCGGACTGCCTGCTCTTCAGCGGAGGACTCAGCAAAGAGGAAGAGTTGTATATCCATCCGATCATCCAGTATATAAAAACGCACAGTTATGCGCTGACCGCCCAAAAGATTCATTTGGCGACAGCGCAATTGGGTGAAGATGCGCCGATGATCGGCTGCGCGTTGCTTCCGTACACCTCAACGCATACACCGCAGATATCCGCCTCTATTATGTGCGCAGACATAATGAATTTATCCCGCGCACTGCAGGAATTAGAGGAAAATCAAATTGATTATATCCATTATGATATTATGGATAATCACTTTGTACCCAATTTAATGCTGCCGCCGGAGCTGATGCGAAAAATACGCAAGCATACTGCGTTGCCCTTTGACGTGCATATTATGGCTGAAAATCCCGAACGTATTGTGGAACAGCTGGAATTCAGGCCGGGAGATATCTGCGCGGTTCATTATGAGAGCACGGCTCATCTGCAGCGTGTGCTCTCTCTGGTGCGAGAAAAAGGTGCTATTCCCGCGGTGGCGCTGAATCCCGCCACGCCTGTGGAAGTATTGCAGGAGATTCTGCAAGATATCGGTATGGTGCTGATTATGACGGTAAACCCCGGCTATGCGGGACAAAAGCTGGTACCGCAAACACTGGAAAAAATACGAAGAACCCGTGAATATCTGGATCAAGCCGGTTATCAGAATATCCGGATTGAAGCAGACGGCAACTGCAGCTTTGAGAATATTCCTAAAATGTACCGGCAGGGAGCGGATCTTTTTGTCGCGGGTACCTCCAGTATTTTTCATCCGGCAATAACCGTAAAAGAAGCGGTAAATAAAATTCATTCTATATTTTTAAAGGAGGAACAAAGTTTATGAAGCATGTGGTCAGTGTAGGACCCGGAAAAAGTGAAATTCGTGAAATTCCCATGGTAGAGTATGATGACAATCAAATTCTGATTCGCACCCGCTATGTAGGGGTATGTATGTCCGAGCATTATGCTTGGTCAACGGCAAAAGAAGGAGATGCCTTCGGCCATGAACCGATGGGAATTGTAGAGGCTGTGGGTAAAAACGTAACCGGGTTCCGTAAAGGAGACCGTGTCAGCGGTCTATGGGGCAGTACCCTGCCCGGCGCGGGCGGCATGGTAGAGTATTTTGCCGCGGATCCACGGGAAGCTGTGATTGTAAAGCTTCCGGAAACTCTCCGCGATGAGGACGGCGTATTGGAGCCGCTGGCGTGTATGATGAGCGCGGTAAGCAAGGTACGGTTTTCCATGCCGGGTACCACGGTATGCGTGGTAGGCTGCGGCTATATGGGCTGCGGTGTGATTTCCCTTTTAAAAACAAGGGGAGCTCGGGTTGTAGCGGTAGATATCCGCCGGGAATGTTTGTCCGACGCCAAAAAGTACGGTGCCGATGAAATTTTTCTGGCAGAGGACGCCAAAGAAAGGTTTCAAAAAGAGGGCTTTGAGTTTGTCATGGAATGGGGCGAGACCGCGGAATCACTGGATTTAGCGATTCATCTGACAAAGATGTGCGGTAAACTGTATATCGGCGCGTATCATACCGGAGGAAAACGTTTAGTAGATATCCAGCAATTAAACTTTAAAGCCATTGATTGCCTGAGCGTGCATCCGCGGGAATTTGAGCTGAGTCGTATCGGGGCCCAGAACGCGGTGGAACTTCTTTCCTGCGGCATGTGGAACTATACGAATATTCCCGTAAAGATCTATCCCATGAACCGATTTGACCAAGCGCAGGAAGAACTGGAAACCAAATACGGAAAATATATGAAAGCGTTGATCGATATGACTTGCAAAGAAGGAGAACCGTATATTCTTTAAAAGGGTGAAAAAGATGAAAATAGCCATCGGCAGTGATCATGTAGCGCTGCAAATGAAACAGGAAATCATAGAGTTTTTGGAAAAGAAGGGCCATACGGTAAAAGATTGGGGCACCTACACTTCTCAGCGATGCGATTATCCTATATACGGTCAGAAAGTCGCCAATGCCGTAGTTTCGGGAGAAGCAGACCGCGGTATTGTGATCTGCGGAACCGGCGTAGGGATATCCATCGCGGCCAACAAAGTAAAAGGGATTCGCGCGGTCGTTTGCAGTGAACCCTATTCAGCAATGCTTTCAAGGCAACATAATGATACCAACGTATTGGCCTTCGGCGCGCGAGTGGTAGGAATCGAGCTGGCAAAAATGATTACAGAAGTATGGCTTAACGCGGAATTTGAAGGCGGCCGCCATCAAAAACGAATCGACATGCTTTCAGAAATAGAAAAGAATTCCAGACTGTAGAGAACCCTGATTTTTAATTTTTTGCAGCGTTCAGCCGCATTTTTTCCGGTGACAGATGCAAAGAACCGCTTGATAATCGGTTTTTCAAGGGCATAGGAGTGGTTAGATGCCGTCCCAAAATCAACAATTTTCAAGCCGGCGACATTCCCGGCCAAGAGAGTGTTGACTTTGTCTACACTCTCAAGAATTCTTTCCTTGTATAATCCGGGGCGGCATGATACAATACTCTTGGAGAAAGGAGCAATAAAAATGGCTGTTATACAGATCGGAATCTCCCCCGTCAGCTACCGTCATATTCGCGCTCACGCGCATTCGCTATGGGAAATCGTCTATAATTTTGAAGGCGAGGGCACAACGATAGTGGGGAAAAACGAATATTGCTTTTCTCCCGGCAGTATCATTTGTCAGCCCCCCGGAGCTGTTCATACCAAAAATTCAAGCCGGGGCTTTCGGGACATTTTTTTGCAAACAGATTCTTTTCCCTTAGGCGATACGCTGCCCAAAGACCGTCCACTGATTTTTCAGGATGATGCGGAAAAAAGTTTTCTGAACCTGATTGCTTTGGCTCACCGCGTCTATCACAAACAGGAGGCAAATTACCGTCCTCTTGCGGAAGCGCTTTACCAGGCAATGTATCAACTGCTGTTAAGCTGGTCCGTTTCGCCGGAAAAAAACACGGATGTGAAACGTATAAAAAATGAAATGGTCTCTTCGTTTTCCGATCCTGAATTCAGCATGTCCGAATTATTAAAAGATACCGGATACTGCGAAGATCATTTGCGGAAACTCTTCAAAAAAGAAACCGGATATACGCCTCACGCCTATTTACAGAAGCTGCGTATGGATAACGCAAAAAAAATGATAGCCAACAACAGCATATTAAATTTGAATATTGAAGAAATCGCACTGATGTCCGGTTTCTATGATACCCATTATTTCCATCGCATGTTTAAAAAAGAAACAGGAATGACGCCTCGTCAATATCAACGATATACGGAAAAAGACAACTTTCAGAAAAATAAAAATTCACTCTTGTAAACGCCACGGGTGGATAAAGAAGTACAAAAACTTAATTCATTCACGACATTGCAAAGGTAGAAATTAAGGTATCAATCGAAAGGTTGGTACCTTTTTCTCAAAATCCGCACATTCGTATACTGTAACTGCTTTTGCCGCAATATAGTCAAAGGAGAAACGCTTAAGGCGGATATTACCTTTACAGGTATCGGCTTATTTTGATCTTCCGACAGAATAAAAACTGTTAAAAACGGTTCTTGAACCGAAAGAGCAAAAAGGAATATCAAATCCGCATAAAAGAAAAAGTATAACCCTATATTACTGAGGTTACACCGCCTTTCTATAATACTTCCTTATTAACCCGGAAAAAACACCGCCTTTCTATAAGAAAATATTACAGCCGCCTAAAACAAAGAACTTTCGTCTCCCGATCTTTTATAGGCATACCGTAAGCTGAAAAATCAGCTTTTCTTCAGACAATAAAAAATTTTTTTGATTTTTATCTTACGTATAAATTCTATAAAAAACAATCTTATCCGTTTTCAATAGAAAGAAAACACCTATTGTATTCCTTGCCAAAAAGGTCGGAATCCAATAGGTGTTTTTTTAAAGCTGACTGATTTTTCTGTTGGCGTCGGCCGTATTGCGTGAAAGTTTTGTTTTAAGCTTATTAATTTTTTCACGGTAGCTGCGCGAAAGCTCCGCTTCCTCGCCGGCCGTTTCCTGTTCCAGCTTATTCTTTTCGTTTTGAGCAATACTGGAAGTCTCAATTTTTTGTGCCGCCAAATCGCTCTCCAGTCCGATTCTGTTTTTACGCAGTGCTTGGGAAAGCTTTTGCTTTTTATAAAGATAGTCCGCGTCAGCAGACGCTTTATCCGTTTGGTAATCTTCCCGGGCACGCTGAATATCTATTTGATATTCCTCTTTCTTAGCGGCGGCCTGCTGCTGTTTTTTTTCATTTTCCGCTTCCTCTTCATCGGCCTTTTCATCCAACACTTCCGCAACAGAAAGAATAATGCGGGCGCCTTTTTTAATTTTTCCCGTCTTATAGGTTGGATTATTCTTTACAAGCTGCGCATAATCCGTTCCGGTTTTTTCTGCAATTTCCTGCAGTGTTTCGCCGCCCTGGGCGGTATAAAGCTGACTCGTCAAAAATTTCACCCCAAATCAACGATTTTTGTAAGGATTTCTCCCCAAGCAACAGCTCCGCCTGTTGCGTTTACGGTAACCGTCACGCTGTTGACTCCTTTTTTAATGTCCGGACAAACAGCCGCCGAAGCATTGCCGGCGCCATGCTCAAGCAAAAGCGTGCTGCCGTTTACGGTAATACTGACCGCGGCGGAAGCTGAATTTTTTAAATAATAGCTGATATACAGTCCCTGATGCGCCTTCCAGCTGATAATGTTTTTCGTTACGGCCGTCGCACTGCTTCCTTGGTCGATTTCGCCGACGCTGTACTTTTTTACCGCGCTGAACGCCGCGGCATTTTCAATCCACCGCAGCCGCCGTTCATTTTTTATTTTATCCCTCTCTGTTTGCATATGTCCCCCTAAGAAACAAAATCTCTTTCCGCAGTATAGAGAAACGTAAAGGGTGAAACGGAAAAGAAACTGCCCGCCGTATTTTTTATTAAAAACCCGATCAAATGTCCTTTCAACGAGAACGGAAGTTTATAATGCCGTTCCTGACCCGAAAGTATTACTGTTTTGCTCTGTTCTTTTTCATCGGCAAAGACCGTAATTTGTATCGGTCCGTCTCCCCAAGCGGAAAAATGAACTTCTTTTATTGTTTTCCATGCGTGCGCAAGTCCCAAATCATTTTTCGGGCTGTACCAAAACCCTTGAATTGCGCCGGAGGTAGCCATATTTTCACCTACACCCCACTCCATAACCACCGTAGTTTCACTAAAAGCAGTAAGCAGTTTTTCCGTATTCCGGTCCCGGCACACCACCATAGAAATAATTTCCGGTCCGGTGTAGATCTGCCATTGCCGGTATACTATATTGTATATGAGTAATCCGCTTTCCTCCTGCGGCGTTTTTCGATGAAACGTAAGATAATAACAATTCTTAAAATAAATGCTGCACTCCTTGCGGCAAAGAATCGTATTTTTATCAAAAAAACCTTTCAGCGCGTTACTGATGCAGGAAACTCCGCTGCCGTTACAGCTGTAAACACCATAGCGGGTGGCAAACAGCACGCAGTCACCGCAAACGGTAACGCTGCCCCGGATAATTTCACTGTCAGAAAAGAAAATATTTTCTACCGTAAAATCACTCTGTACCGAAAGCGTATTGACTGCAACAATTCCGTACCGGCAAAAAACCAGCAGCGTATCAAAAAAAGAAACGATATCGATGGCGCTGCCGATGGTATCGGTAATATCAATATAGCCGCCTGCCTCTTCCGACGCCGTAAAATCTCCCGGATCGCCGATTTTGGAAAACCATATGCGCTGGGGATATTCCGGATCCCCGATACCGAACATTCTGGAAAAGTGCATCGCCGTCTTTTCCATATGCGGTCTTGTTTGCGAAGAAACCAGCGTATAGCTGCCGTCCTCGGTATAGATATACGGTCCGCAGTTCGGTCCGCCCAACAGCGCGCAGTTATTTTTACCGGATTTATACTGTGTGAAATAAGTATATTCCCAGCCTGTGATCCCATCGGTACAGGAAACAGGCTCGGCTTCCACTTTGGAAAGCTGTTCATTATATATAAAGCGGTAAAGATTTCCGTCCGTTGCCGTATAATAAAGATTTTTATACCCTTCGGTTTCAGAGGACGCGGCCTGAAACTCAAACAGCCGTATAATCTCTTCAGGCAGCTGGCGCAGCATGACCTCTTGTCCGCTGTCCTTTTTCCACTTTACGGCGTCAAAACCCATCGCCCGCTTTAATCTTCCGCCCTCAGTGATAACATTTTCGGCCTTGGGGCTTTCCTCTAAGGCCATAATGCTGTCATCATCGCGCATGTTCAAGCCGGCAAAGCCGTCCATCCGCACCACATATTCCTGCTGCGACGAAAGAGTTTCCAGTCTGCGCAGCGTGAGCATCAGCGCCACCTCCCTGCCGGCATCGTAAAGCCGCAGCGAACTTCTTTTACATTATCCACAACATTTCTGTAACGCACATCCCATACCGCAGCCTCCGCGTGAAGATGCCGGATACTGCAGCAAAGCGACGCGGCAAAATAGATGTACGCGTACGGATCCACCTGTGTAAAAGGAATGACCGGCTCATCTTCCTCTTCCTCCATGGGAACGGGAAGATAATAATATTCCACCGTAACCCTTTGTATATTTTCACACACGTGAATAAAATCCTTACCGGCCCACGCGCCGGCTCGCAAACCGTTCAACTTAACGCTTTTAAGTCCTACAAAGCATTCGCTCAGCTGCGCGATCGGAATTTTTCCGCAGCAAACACACATCTCTTCTACGGCTACCGGACGCCATTTATCCCGTGCAATGGTCATATACGCGGTATTGATCGCGTGTTTAATCTGATCTGTAAACGCTTCATCGTTTTCGGTTTCCTTCTCTAAAAGTTCGGCTGTACGAGCAATCATCTCTCCAAAATTCACGCTTCTTCCCCCCCAAACGCCTCCATAACCTCTCCGGCCGTATTTTTTATTTCCCGGATCTTCCGCTCTTGCCGCAAGCTGTTTTCTCTTTCTATCTCTTTAAAAATTTCTTTTGCCCGGGCGCTTCGGTACCGCTGCACAAATTCCACCGCTCTGGCATCCAGGCAGGGATAAGGGAGCTCCAAACAAAAGCTCCCATCCGCCTGCGCGCAGGAATGTACTTCAAATTTGCCCGTTATCCTGTTGAATAAAATAAAATAGGTATGATCAATCTGCTGTATCCTGTTTAAAACATCTAACGTATCACTCAAAACAGGAATATATTTTTCCGTGTATACTCCCGGTTGGGCCATAAACAACACCTCTGCGCCTTCTTGTTTTATTTTTCGGTAATCCCCGTGAGCTTTGCCTGGCCGCAGGGCATACCGCATATAAGATTCGCATATTTTACCAACGTAGCGGTATAGGCCGCCTTATTGGCAAGCTGCTTCAGCACATTGCCGCTGTCGCCCTCAAGCCAGCGCCAGTCGCAAAGCTGATGCATATCAAACACCTTGGTGTCTAAAAGATACATGGTTCCGGCCGGACAATATCTGTCAGCCACTACGGGAATACCCGAATAGCTGATCGTTTTAAAACCGCCTTCCAGCTCCACGGGACTGATATTGCGCTTAGAAGTTTCCAAATATTCCTGATAGGCTCGGCGTACTCCGTAAGAACAGGTAATAAAATCGATTTGTCCGCCGCTCTTTTCCTCTGCCGAATCAATCGCTTTTTGGATTTTAATATCCGAAATAGACGTAGTTCCGGTGCCGATAAAAGGATGCATCCAATCCTTTCCGGTACGATCCACGCCATAAAGCTGCGTACCGGAGGAAAAAAGCGTCTCCAAGCCAAAGATTTCATTATTATATGAGCCTGCCAGCACAATGATATCATCCTTTGCCACCGTAACGGGTGAAGCTAAGGTAATGCCGGAATCACTGACGGCGGTAATTTCCGCCGAAACAGAAGTGCTGCTGCCTCTGAATTCAACTTTCATTCCGGGTTTAAGCAGCTTATAAGAATCCGCCGTAACCGTCGCGGCATTATCCACCGCCGCCGCAACCGCGGCCAATTTTCCGCTGCCGTCGCCATAAAGCATTCTTGAAAAATTCTGTTTTGCCGTTGCCAACAGCCCTTCCATTTCGGCATTAAGCAAATTCACCACCGCGCCCTGGCTGTTTTCGGAAGCACGCATTGCCTTATCCGTAATTTCAATCGTACCGTATAGGTTTTTCAACTCTGCGCGAAACATTGCATAACTGTTTCCGTTAGCCTTGGGTAAATCACCATATTCATCCAGCGCGGCGACGCCGGAAGAAAGATCATAGCAAACGGGTTTCACCGCCTCTTTACCGGTAATAAATGAGCTGGTTGCCTTAAATTTACTGTAAAGCGGACTGATGGAGTTATTGAGCTGATTGATCAATACATCCAAATAAAAACTCTTCAGGGCATCATTCACTGTTGAAACTGAAACCATAATTTTCTCTCCTTTTTTTATTTATTTGCGGAAAAGCGCCCGTGCCAGTTCTCCGGCCGAACGCAGCGTTGCCGGCTTGCTGTGAGCGGAAACCGGAATCGCCCCGCGTTTTTCGCACATATCCGGCGCCTGGGGAAGTGAATCGAGATACTGCCGGATAAATTTTTCCCGAATTTTTTCATTACAGAAAATATAATTCAGCAAAAAATCCTCATCCTGCGCAAGCTGTTCCGGCGCCTGATATTTTTGGGAAAGCACGCGAGTATACGCCTTATGCAATCCCTCCGCCCCGGCCAGTGAAGCGTCCTCTTCCAGCACGCGGCAGATATCGTCAAAAAAGTCGGTCGCCCCCGGGAATTCAACCAGAAAGCTCTCAATAACCGCGTCCTCCGGTGAAGGGTCAGCCTTAAACGCCCTGTTTTCCTCCTCCAGCTGCCGAATCAGCTCTTTGGCCTTTGTCATTTCTTCCTCCATCCGGCGGTATTTTTCCTCCGCTGTTTCACCGGATATTTTTTCCTCTATTTTGCCGTCTTCATTCTTCTGCATGAGTATCCTCCTCCATTTTTATTTTGTGCTGTGCGATATGTTCTTCAAAACGTTGGTGCTGTTCGCTGTTCAAACCGAATTCTTGTTCAAACTCCTGGCTTAAAAGCATCTTGGCGTGTTCCGAAATATGAATTTCATGGTCATCGGTTTCCAGCACACGAACCTCCCCTCCGTTTTTCAGCAAAAGATTTTCTCTCTGCGCCCTATTGGTATGAAGTTCACCGATATCGGCTATATTTTCCCAATCTCCCAGACCCAGACTTCTCAACAAACGGACTCTTGTTCTTTCCGAAAGCGCACCGCTCGCGTCCGAAAACAGCCCCTTGGCTAAAAGATCGTAGATCAGCTGCTTGCGGTTGGATATGGAGTCGGAAAGCTCATTTTCGGTTTCATGAATCACATCGTCGCTGGTAAGCATACTGGCGTTCCAATATAATTTGGAGATTTCTCCGTTTTTCCCCACAATACGTTCCAATCGCAGCTGTCCGGCAAACTGCTTAAACAACCGCAGCCATTGACGGGATATTTCCAGCACCGCGTCACGAATGCGATCCGCCGTAATCGCAAGGCGCGTATCGTCTTGCTCGGCAATCGTATTCAGTGCCACACCGCTGGTCACATTTGTCGGTGCAACAGACTGTCTCATCAAATCCGAAGTTCCGGATATCAAATTAAATTCCTCCAAAAGAGCGCTTTCCTCCTGAAAGAATTCATTGGGAAGCGCCCCGGCCGGCAGCATTTGAGGCGGATTTGTTCCCTGGCGATATACCAATACCTTTCCCGGCGTCAAGCCGTTCTCTTCCAGATCCTCTAAATCCACCGTTCCTTCTTCCACCGCCAAAATACCCACCGCCGCACGATTTAAAAATTCATGCTTGCGGTTCCGTACCGCGTTATAAGATCGCTGGATGGGGATGCATCGCTCCACAATGGAAATCCCCCAGATACAGCCCGGCCGAGAAATGGAATTTTGCTGTACAAACGGAAGTTTACGCGTACCGTTATCTCCGTTGCGGTACGGCAAAGGACCTTCCCAAAGTAAAATTTCGCCGCAAACCACAAGATAGCGGCCTTCTTCATATTCTGACGAGGGCTGTTCGTAATATTCCAATACCCATGCGCTGTTCTCCGTTTCCTCCGCCGCGGCCGCGTATACCGAAGACCGATAACCGAATCCTCCGGCCGTATCAGCGGAAGAAAAACCCAAAGCTTTTACTTTATCGGGCGGAACCTCTACTCCCCAGATATCTTGAATCATATCGCAGCTGTATACATGAGCATGAATGACCGAAGCGCATTTTTCCACATTCTGTACATAAGGCGTGTCCGGATAAATTTCATACGGCGGACATACCGTAGTAGAAATATCTCCCTCATATATCGCGCGTCCTCCGGAATTTCTGCCCATCATTCTTCCCTTGTTGCTCACCCATGTCTGCTTATAAAAAACGGTACCGCAAAGTTCGGACCAAACGGCCGCTTCAGCCAATATCCCATCCATCCCGATACGTTCAAACGCCGAATTCAATATGGCCGTGCTTACTTTGGCGCTTTGAATGTCCTCTTCATCTCCTGTGGCCGGACGTACCGTCACCTGCGGCGTAATTTTATTCAGCTTAGCCAGCCGGCTTTCCACGATAGGCGCAATATGGTTATACACCTCGCGCTCCTGCCATAAAAACGCTTTATCCTGCTGATAAAGCCTTCCCGCTTCGGGCAGAATATCACAATACTGATTTCCCATAAAAAAATTGATATTCAGCTGCCATTGTAATTCAAAGCGGCCGCGTTCGCGTGAGCGCCGCTCCAATTCCTGCCGCACATAAGCGCATAGCTCTTTTTTACGTTTTTCCTCTTTCTGTTTCAAGATCTCCACCCTCTCTAATTCAATTTTTTATGTCTGCTTTGCCGAAGCAGCCGTTCCATATCACGCATACAAGGTGATTTTTCAGTCCTGGGCGCCTTCGGTTCGGGATGAGACATCACATAATATCTCAACTCATCCATCGCGTGATCATCACGCTTAACAGGCGTATCCCCTTGCCCGTATCGGTATCCCTTTATTTCTCTGATCATTTCACTGCAGCAGCGGAAAATAAAAAGACGGGGCATATCCGTCCTTTTATTAAAATATTGCTTCACGCGCTGAATTCCCGTCCATAAATTTTTATTGACGCGGCTGTTTACCGCGATGCCGAAATCATAAAACAGCTGTGCCACGCTTTTATCTGCCGAAAGCGTGTGCTGCAGCGCCGCGCTGTCCATCAGAGCCTCCACACGGCCGCCTGCGGCTTTGGGCCAATCTAACTCCTCACATTTTCGTAAAATTGCTTCACAATGCCAGCGGGCATCTTTTCCGGAAAAATAATGCTCGGCAATCACATAAATATTTCCGTCGCCGTCTACCGCATACCAATGACACGAAAGCGGATTGACCAATCCCGGATCAATGGAAAGCTTATCGAACCATTCCTTAGGGACTTCAAAGGGATCAATCACATGAACATTTTCATCAAATTCACTGTATACCAGTCCGCAATGGCTCATAAAATGACCGTACTGTCGGCTTTCCCGTTCACTTTCCGGCAGCAGAGCCTCCAGCATTTTGACCTCTTGCGGATTCAAGAACGGATTGTCCTGCCAACTCATGGTAATATACCATGCTTCGGGATCATGGTTTTGATTCAGATAAATCTCATCGTGAACCCAGGTCAAGCCCATCAGCGGCGTCATAGTTCCCCAAATCTCGCCGCAGGTATCCAGCACCCGCATCCGACATTCATCATAAATATCTTCCGGCGGCTCCTCATCAAACCATATCCAATCCTGGCTGGTTCCCTGAAAACGCTGCCGGCCCTGATCACAGCTTTTAAAACCAATCACCGAGGTTCCGCCATGCACGCTCTTTACCAAAATAAAATCAATTACACCCGCGTCAGGACTGTCTCCCCGGCCTTTGCGCATCACAATTTTTTCAATCCATTCTCGGGGCAAATAAGAAAGCAGCTTTTCCTGGGCAACATCGCGCTGCACCTCCTGCGTCAAACTGACCACCCAGCCTTTAGTAGGTCCTTTTATTTGCCGAAACGGATGAATACCTCTGGCATACCATACGGCTTCCACTGCCCCGCACTCTGTTTTTCCTGTACGGTTGCCGCCGAATACCCATCGGTTTCGTTTGCGGCAGGCATGAAATTCCATTTGCTTTTTATGTCTCTTTTCCCCCAAATTGTATCCCGCCAATTTAAACAGCTGCGGATGCTTCTGTATTTTCTGTTCAATCTGCTTCACGGTACAATCTGCGTCTTTCAAGCAAAAGCTCCCTCGCTTCCTCGATATCCAGTTCCTCCTCCGGCTTTTGTCCGCTGTTTTCCATCCACCATTTAATCGCACTTAAATCCGGGGGCACTTCCTTTTTTATTGTTTTTTTTACCACCTGTTCATCCGTTACCGAGCCATCCTCATTCTTTCTGCCCTTACACTCGGTGGTTTCCTCCTGAGCCATATAGCCGCAGGCTCGTTTAAAAAACGCCTCCATCACCTGAAAATCAGCGTTTTTCTTCTTTTCCAACGCATCTTTCAATTCCGGATAGATTCTTTTATATCTTTGCAGCGTTCGATGGGCAATTCCCAGCATCGCTGCAAGTTCTTCCTCCCGTGCGCCGCACATAACCAGCGTACCGATATGTTTTAAATACGGCTTTACTTTTTTTTGATACATTTCACTCATCCATACCGCCGCCTCCTAAAAAAATACGGCCGCCGAAAAAGCGTGCCGCGCTTATACTTTCAGTATATCACTGTTTTCTTTTTTCGCGCCTTGTATGTGACATCTGTTATTTCTCCTTTGTACGAATTCCGGATAGACAAAAACATTTCTTCAAGCAAAAAACGAAAACATATCTTTTACTTCTGTCTTAAGTCGGCGGATTTTTATGCTTTTCATAAAACTCATATTTTCAAAGTTCATCAATTTTTGCTTGGTTTTTTATTTACACACTTGTTTCCATTTTTCTGTTGACACCGCTGTTTTTTTTTGCTATAATGCACGTATCCGTTGGAAAACGGAGAGGTGTCCGAGGGGTTTAAGGAGCAGGTCTTGAAAACCTGTGATATCGCAAGGTACCGTGGGTTCGAATCCCACCCTCTCCGCCAAAAAATATGTATTATTCGGAGACATACCCAAGTTTGGCCGAAGGGGCGCCCCTGCTAAGGGTGTAGGTCGGGAGTTACCGGCGCGAGAGTTCAAATCTCTCTGTCTCCGCCATAATAGGAACATAAAAAAGATATGTTCCGCATAAACCCCGATTTTATCGGGGTTTTTTGCTGTCCAAACGCCGGGATTTCAAGGTGCATATTCGTAGATATAAAACGGCTGTTTTTGCTTTGCGGATAGATTTGAACTCCCGTACAACAGAATAACTGCTTCAAACGGCAGACAAGTCGCTAAAAACTTGTCTGCCGTTTTTGTATTTAACTGCCCGAAGTTTTGCAAAAGACTTCGGGCTTTTTTCATTTCACGAAAAGGAGCTGACAAAATGTACTTTACCAATACCCCCGCCCTCAACAGTATGGAGGCGATCATGAAAAAACTGCCCTACGGCACACAGAAAGGCGGAGGTCGGTTTCACAGATTGTATCAATACACCAAGAAAGACTGCGATTGCAGGCTTTGTCTCTACTACAGAAAAAAGAAGGGATGCACCTTGACGCTCTGTCCTGTGTTAGAAATCCGGCTTGGATGCGGCGCAGCTTCTATTAGCGATGCGATAAAAGCTGTTTTCAAAGATGCCCAAAATACAGCATTCCAAAAACGCCTGTCACAAATATACCACCGAAAGGATGATGCAGAAATGATATTTCAAAACAACAGGCACAAGCAGATTTTTGAAGCCGAGCGATTATCTATGCGAAAGCCCGGTAAAAAGACTCTCGCTGTTTTGTATCTGCTGACTGCCGACCATACTCTGTGGATAAAAACAAAACACCTATTCACTCCAAACGGAAAAGTGGATTTAAAAAGCGTCTGTCTCGGAAATGTTTCCACAGACATCTACGCCCTATGGAAAGCAGTTAAGGAACTGCAGACCGGCGAGAAACAAATATCGCTGTGCGAACTGGCGGACAACGGTATCGTCTCCGACAACGCGTTTCGCCTGATCGTGCAGGCAGCAGCTATCGCCCGCTTTGGTACTGCAGTCTTAAATAATACGGAGGTGCGCTATGTCTGAAAATCATAGCTTCAAAGAACAGCAGATTGGAGGAATGTGAGATATGGCCTTACTCTTTTCTAAGGTAACTGTAACGGCAGGAAATGACGCAGTAAGTTTTCTCGTTGGAGGAATTCCGAGAGAATACGATGATTTGGATGATTGGGATGAATTCGATGATTTTCTGAAATATATCGATGAAGAAACAGAAGTGTTGGTTCATGCCAATGCTTACCTCTATGGCGAGGGAGAAACAAGCGATGCCTCCTATTCGGATATTCTGCAGTTTTCCTCACGGCTTAAATCCGGCAGCAATTTCCTTACAGATTACTGTGACAATATAGAGGAAGTAAATTTTAGCTTTACTTGGTCGCCGGAAGAATTATTTGGAATGGAGATGGAATGAGATGAACAAATTAGAAGCAGAACGGCGCTTTGCACAGCGTATGAAGGACAACTACCCACCCGGCACACGCATCATGCTTTTGCAGATGGGCGATGATCCCCACCCCATCGAGCCGAACACAAGAGGTACGGTCGAAGTTGTCGATGATATGGGAACGCTGCACTGTATTTTTGATAATGGCAGACAGCTTGGTATTGTTCCCGGCGAGGACAATTTCCGCAGGCTCACCGATCAGGAGCTTGCAGAAGAAAAGGACAGCCAGAAAAGACAATTGACAGAAATGTCAGAGGATGAGTTATATGAAAGGAATATCATTAGGTTCGACAACTTTGATGATTTTTTTGATTTCATCTACGATGAGAACACCGACAAAGCTGATATTATCAACGATATGTCCCAACAGATGAAAAGGCAGCTTGTTTCAGAGAATTACGGTGAACGGTTTATTGAAGCAGACGGCGCGTTTTATTACAATTCCGAATGCTTCACACAGATGGCTTTACTGCAGAGTGACGAAGAAGATAACGCTCCCGTTTACGGAATGTGAGGTGGCACGAAAAATAAATAGAAAGCGGTCGGATTTACTATGCCAATCCGATTTTTTGATATGTTTGCAGGGATCGGCGGTTTCCGCTCAGGACTGGAAGCAGTCGGCGGCTACGAATGCATCGGTCACTGCGAGATAGATAAATATACAAATCAGGCATATAACGCTATCTACAATCCAAAAGGAGAACTGTATTTTGAAGACGCAAGAACTATCAACCCAAATGACCTGCCCGACATCGATCTCATCTGTGCGGGCTTTCCATGCCAAAGCTTCTCGGTTGCCGGAAAACGGCTCGGATTTGCAGACGATACAAGAGGAACTCTCTTCTTTGAGGTTGCCCGAATCGCTGAGGCGAAACGGCCTGCATATCTTCTCCTGGAAAATGTCCCCGGTTTGTTATCGCATGACGGCGGCAGGACGCTTACTACCATCTTCTCCACGCTTACTGAGCTGGGGTATGATCTCGAATGGTGTGTGCATAACAGCGCAAATTTCGGAGTCCCGCAGCAGCGAAGGCGGCTGTACATTGTCGCAAGTTTTGGAGGACGAGGTGCCGGACGGATATTTCCTCTCACCTGCGGCAATGCGGAAAATCTTAAAGAGCTTATCCCCGGACCGCAGGGAGCGAGAGTTTACGAAACACACGGAGTAGCCTGCACGCAGACAGCAGGCTCCGGCGGATGGGGCGGTAAAACAGGATTGTATTTTATTGATATGAATGTTAATCCCATCATTACCGATACAGCCCGATGCATTACGGCAAGACAGGACAGCGGAGTCAGCAATCACAGAGGCGAACACTCGGCTGTCCTTGTCACAGATGAGCCGAGGGCGATCCTTACACCCGACAGGGAGAAAGTCAGGCAGCAAGGCAGACGCATCAAAGAACCAAACGAGCCGATGTTCACGATAACGGCGCAGGATCGGCACGGCGTATGGCACAAAGGCAGAATCCGAAAGCTCATGCCGATCGAGTGCTGGCGCCTGCAGGGTTTCACCGATGAACAGTTTTACAAAGCACAGGCCACAGGTCTCTCGGACGGTCGGCTATACAAAATGGCGGGCAACGCGGTGAGCGTTCCCGTCATTTCTGCTATCGGGCAGAAAATCAAAGAAATTTACTATGAACAGGAGAAAAAATAAATGCCGAATCATGTTGAAAACCATATATCGCTGCAAGGCGATCCCGCACAAATCCGCACCATGCTGAAAGCCATACAGTCCGACGAGTATGGGATCGGCTCTGTGGATTTCAATAAGATCATCCCCATGCCGGAAAGCCTTAATATCGAAGCGGGCAGCCGAACCGACCGGGGATTGAAAGCCTACCGGGATTTTATCGAGGCGTATACTGCCGGACGGCCGGCAGAAGATGCATTAAAAGCGCTGGAAAACATTCCTGCGGAAAGCGAGGAAGCCTTTTTACGCCGGCGGACGGATATCAAGCACGATGAATGGGAGCTGGGCAAAACTGCATGGAATAATATCCGGCAGTACGGCGCCCCCACATGGTATGATTGGTGTATTGCGAACTGGGGAACAAAATGGAACGCCTATGGATACGATGATACAATCGACTATCATGACGGCACACCTCTGTATTTTCAAACCGCATGGTCTGCTCCTCATCCTGTCCTTGAAAAGCTGACGGAGATGTTTCCCGAAATTGAACTGGAACACGAATGGGCAGACGAGGATATCGGGCAGAACTGCGGCAGGTACAGCTATCGGGGCGGCGAGCGCATCGAAGAATACTTCCCCGAAAGTGAAAAGGAGGCAATTGAATTTGCCTGCCGGGTATGGGATTACGATCCGCTTGATATGGATTTGTGCCTGAATGCCGAGGGGACGAAATATATCAATGTAGAAAATGAGGGATATCAGCAGATCGAACTGCTGGGCAAGCCTGCCCTGTTTACCAATGCCCGCCTGACGGATGCGGATATCCCGCAGGGACTGTACTGCTATCACCTGCGGCACAGCGATGACGGCGGCCGCTTCTGCTCGGTTGAACCAAGGGTGGGCGTCAATCACGGCGGCAGCGTTATCACAAAAGAACCGATTGATTTCGGAAAACAGGGATATATTTCTTTTACCGAGGACACCGAACCAAACTTCATCGGCGGAGAAGAAACGCTTGGAGAATTTCTCCGTTCGGATACACCGCAGGAAAGCGAGGTGATGATGCTGTGCTGAACTTTATCGTCGGTCTGCTGCTTGGCGGCTGTATTGCAGCAAGCGTACTTTGCTGTATACAGATCAACCGCACAGGATACTACGAACGGGAAATCCGCAGACTCCAGGCAAAACTGAATAACAAGGAATAAGGGACGAGGTCGTTTTGCGTGTACGAAGCAATCGTACATGGAAAACGGTCTCGTTTTCTTTTTGTGCCGTGTATTCGTACACGCAGACGCCTCCGCAGGGAGGTGATCAATAATCAACAGCTTTATGGCATGGGTGGGCGGAAAAAAGGCGCTGCGGGATGAAATCCTTGCCCGGTTTCCGCTGGATTACAAGCGGTATATCGAAGTGTTCGGCGGCGCAGGCTGGGTGCTGTTCCATAAACCGCCCGGAAACGATTTTGAAGTGTTCAACGATTTCAACGGCAATCTCGTCAATCTGTACCGTTGTGTGCGGGAGCAGCCGGAAAAGCTCTGCAACGAACTGCGGTATCTGCTGAACTCCCGTCTTGATTTTGAATATATGAAGCAGATGCTCCACTCGCAGGCGGTTCTGCCCGATGTGCGCAGAGCCGCCTACTACTATGCGCTCATCCGTTACAGCTACGCAGCCGGAACCTCCACCTTCGGCAGCCAGCCCCACGCCATGTGGAACAATTTTCCCCTGATAGAAGCGGCGGCGTGCAGGCTGCAGAAAGTGATTGTCGAAAACAAGGACTGCAAAAAGCTCATTACGCAGTACGACCGGCCGGAGAGCTTCTTCTACTGCGATCCGCCGTATTATCAGGCGGATCGGTACTACGAAGCGGTGTCAGCGGACGGCTTCGACCATCAGGGATTGGCGGAAACGCTGTTTGGCATCAAGGGCAAATTCCTGCTGTCATATAACGACTGCGCATTCATCCGGGAGCTGTATACCCGCCCCGGCATCGTGATCGAGGGAACGACAAGGCTCTCCAATATCGCACAGCGGTACGATAACGGAAAGCAGTACCCCGAACTTTTGATCTCCAACTACGACACTACCGAGCTTGCCCGATCCTGTGTTCAGCTCACGCTGTTTAACGAGCTTGACACGCAGGAAATCTTAAACGAAAGGATACTTTACAATGGAACGATATGAATTTGAAATGATCCCCGTACCTGCAGAGACACTGGATGCTGTGGGAATTACTCCCGGCGTAACGGTGGAAGCATTTGCAGACGGCAGCCACATCGTCATTCAGAAGGCGCCGGAGGATGACTTCTGCGAATCCTACAACGAGGACTGCGAGGGCTGCCCTTACTGCTGCCCCTGCTGCGGCGAATGCCTGAAAGAACAATTCGGCGGAGGTGAAGATGGTGAATAAGCTGTACCGCATTCTCGGAAAGCGAGGACGGATCACGATCCCCTATGAAATCAGGCGGCGCGTCGGATTTCAGTATAACGATGTGCTGTCCTTTACCGAGAAGGACGACCGCACCGTTGTGGTCAGACGGGAAAAAATCTGCGATAACTGCAAAGGAACACGGCCTGCTGTCAATAAGCAGGTGGACGGCATCACGCTGCTGCAGTTTCTGGACAGCCTTTCTGGCGAGGAACAACGGGCGGCGCTCATCCATCTGTCCGTAAAATGGGCGGAGCAGCAAGCCTGCGGCACGGATGAAAAAACAATGGAGGAAAGGAAATTGCAGAATGAAAATAAAAGCACAAATTGACCGCTTTATCGGAAAGGACAACCGCATCAAGGCATATGCCAGCGTGATTCTCGGCGGCGAGTATGTCGTTCGGGATATTGCCGTGATGGACAGCAAAAACGGTCTGTTCGCAAGAATGCCCTGCCGGTCGTATAAAGACCGAAACGGCAATACGCAGTATTCGGATGTAGTGTTCGCGCTGAACGAAACCTCCCGCAATGCTGTCAGCGACGCGGTTCTGGAAGCCTACGAGCAGCGGCTGCACATGGAGGAAAATGAGTCGCAGGATTATGAAGAACAGGAGGAAAATGAAACCCCGGCTTTCGAGCAGAGGATGTGACTTTTTTCAAAAAACATCTCATTCTCGCTGGACTTTCCGGTTTTTATCGGTATGCTGTAGGTAGAGGTGATCCGTATGATAAAAATGAAACGATACGCGCTCCTCCTCGCAGGTCTGACGCTCATCAGCCTTGCAGGGTGCGGTAAACAAGAACCGCCGCTGACGATAACCGACAATCCATCCTCTGTCGGCACTTCGGCAGATGTAACATCGGCTGCCGAATCAAGCGAGGATATTCCTGCCAGTCCGTCTGCTCCGGCGAAATCAGAGAATCCGGCAGAAAGCGTACCCGAAAATCAGGCAGAAGAAACAGAACCCCCGGCAGAGCCGTCCGGCACGGAATATGCCGCCGAACCCAAAGAGCCTGCACGGACAGAAGAAAAAACAAATCCTGTCTCGCCTGCACCAGCGCCGGAAGAACCGGAACCGCAAAAACCAACCTCTGCGTCCACACAGCCGCCTGCGGAGGAACCGCCCCAAAGCGAGCCGCCGCAGGAGAGCGCGCCGCCCGAAGAACCCGCTGTTCCCGATTTTAACATCCAGATCTGGATCGACTATGCCAAAACCTATGCTGTGAGCATTGGGCTGCGGCTGGAAAGCTCGGCGGTCGACTGCTGGGACAATCCCATCACGGCAGGCCCGCACAGCCTGTATCTGGAACGGGATATTCAGAGTCGGCTCAACCGCTATGCTCGTGACGAGGATATTACCGACGTCTGGATATGGGCGGAAAAACGCCCCGACGGGAGCTACGATCTGTATATCGGCTACGCTTAAACCAAAATCAAAACGGAATATTTCATGTTAAACGCACTGTGTAAAAACCACGGTGCGTTTTTCATTTCAACAGGAGGTTTTCAAGTGAAAACGAAAAAATTCAAAAGAATCATGTCGCTGTTTCTGGCGGCGCTAATGTGCGTTACCACCCTTGCAGGTCTTGGTACGACCGCTTACGCCGCAGAAGAAACCGATGAGGTGTATCTTGTCTCCTTCCCCCGTGACGGGGATGACAACTACAGCAGAGAATGGGGACACGGCAGCCATGAGTTTATGAACGGCTGGTCGACCGATGGCTCGCGGTATACCTCTGTTTACGCTATGGGCTCATATACCGGCAATATCTGTTACTGTATTGAACCCGGCGTCACTCTTAAAACAGGCGACCGCTTTACCAAAAAGGGCGAAAACTTTTGGGACAATTACCCCTCGTCCTATAACAAAACCATCACACCCGATGATATAAAGCTGTTTATCGGCAGAATCATGCAGTACGGCTACACGGGGACGATCTCGACCTCATGGCGTTCGCAGAACGAGGGCGGAGACAAGCTGGCTCACGCTGTCGCCACACAGCTTCTGATTTGGGAAACCGTGGTCGGCGAGCGTGACGAAGACTTTAACAAGGCAAGCACCGGCGGCAAGGACGCCATCCTCGAACAGATCAGCGCAGACCATCCCCTGCGCAGCAAGATCATGAGCTACTACAACTCTATTGCGGCGAGCGTCCAGAAGCATTCCAAGCTGCCGAGCTTCTTCTCCAAATCCACAGGCAAAGCACAGAATATTGAACTGGAATGGGACGGCGAACAGTACACCGCCACGCTGACCGACAAAAACAATGTGCTCTCCGATTATTCGTTCTCCGCAGGCACTTCGGGAATCCGCTTTTCCGTAAACGGCAATAAGCTGACGATCACCGCCGACAAAGCGCCGGGCAGCACCGTCACGATCACCGCAGAAAAGAAAAATTCGCAAAGGCGGGGCGTTATCACCTGGACGGACGGCGTATACGGCCCGAACGGGGAGCTGCAGGATACCGTCACCTACGCGCAGTCGGTCAACGATCCTGTAAAAGGATACCTCAATATCAAGGTCTCGCAGGGATCGGCAAAGATTATCAAAACCAGCGAGGACGGCAAGGTTGACGGGATTTCTTTCCGCATTCAGGGAAACGGAATTGACCAAATCGTTCAGACGAAAAACGGCGGGCAGATTCAGGTGGATCATCTCAATCCGGGCGTCTACACCGTAACCGAGCAGACGGAAAACAAATACGAGCCGCAGGAAAGCCGCAGGGTAACTGTGGTATCCGGGCAGACGGCAACCGTGACTTTCAACAATGTTCTGAAGCGCGGTGACCTCAAGGTGGTCAAGACCGCCGAGGACAATATGGCTGAGGGCGTGAAATTTCATCTTTACGGCACTTCGCTCTCCGGCCTTGCCGTAGATGAATACGCTGTGACCGATGCATCGGGTACCGCTGTTTTTGAGGACGTCCTCATCTCCGGCAGTACGCCATACACGCTCGAAGAAGTGGATACCGATATCAAATATGTAGTGCCGGAGAAACAGACCGCAGCTATCGAATGGAACAAGGTAACCAACAAAAGCTTTCACAATATCCTGAAAAAATGGAGCCTCACCGTCACCAAATCCGACAGTGAAAAAGGACTGCCGCAGGGGGACGCTTCTTTGGCTGGCGCCAAATACGGTGTATTCAACGGCGGGCAGCTCATGGATGTGTACGAAACCGACCGCAATGGGCAGTTCACCACAAAATCCTATGTCTGCGGAAATGACTGGTCTCTGCGGGAGATCGAGCCGAGCGAGGGATACCTGCTCAATACAGAATCTCTGCACATCGGCGCGGAAGCGAAGCTCTATACGGCGGAATTTAGTCTCACCGCGCCGCTTGACTCTTACGAAACAGTCAAGAAAGGAAAAATCGCCGTGATCAAGCACTGCGATGACGGTGAAACACAGCTCGAAACGCCCGAAGAAGGCGCGGAATTTGAAGTGTTTCTGAAAAGCGCCGGAAGCTATGCAGACGCGGAAGAAACCGAACGGGATATCCTTGTCTGTGATTCGTATGGCTTTGCCGAGTCTAAACTGCTCCCATACGGAATATACACGGTAAAACAAACCAAAGGCTGGGACGGCAGGGAGCTGATGCCTGCCTTTGATGTGTTTGTAAGTGAAAACAACGAAGTTTACCGCTATCTCATCAACAACGCCACATTTGAGTCTCTGATCGAGATCGTAAAAAAGGACGCGGAAACCGGCAGGGTGATCCCCGCCGCAGGCGTCGGCTTCAAGGTGAGGAATACCGATACCGGCGAATATATCGTCCAGCACATCAACTACCCGACGCCGGTGGATATCGACACCTACTACACCGATAGCACTGGAAAGCTGATGATGCCCGAACCTCTCGGCTTCGGAAATTACGAGCTGATCGAGCAGTGCAGCGCATACGGGTATGTCCTTGACTCCACACCTGTACCGTTCAAAGTGGACGGCACACAGGCCACCGTGGTGGTCGAAAAGCATAACACTCCGCAGAAAGGCACGATCACAGTCGGCAAGGCCGGCGATGTGTTCTCTTCCGTGACGGAAACAGACGGCGTCTATCAGCCGGTATACGATAATGCAGGGCTGGCGGGCGCAGTATACGAGGTGTATGCGGACGAGGACATCGTTACCCTTGACGGTACGGTCAGAGCAGAGAAGGATGCTCTCGTTGCAATCATTGAAACGGGATCTGACGGCTTCGGCACAAGCATTCCTTTATACCTCGGTAATTACCGAATCGTGGAAAAAACCGCTCCGTATTCTATGGTGCTGAACCAAGAAGCGAAATTTGCGGAGCTGACCTATGCAGGAGAAAATGTCGAGGTGACCTCTGCGGAGGTCTCGTTCTGTAACGAGCGCCAGAGGGCGGAAATCAGCCTTTCCAAAATTCTGGAGCAGAACGAGTTGTTTGGCATTGGCGGAAACGGCGAAATCCTCTCGGTGCAGTTCGGGCTGTTCGCCGCGGAGGATCTGACGGCGGCAGACGGCTCGGTGATCCCGAAAGACGGATTGCTGGAAATCGCAAACTGTGCGGAAAACGGTAAGGCGGTGTTTCAAACCGACATCCCCGCCGGCGCAAAACTCTATGTCAAGGAAATCGCCGCAGAGGAACACTATCTCATTTCGGACGAAAAATATCCTGTGGAATTTGTGTATGCGGGACAGGATACCTCCGTTGTGGAAATCAAGGCCAACGGCGGCGAAGCGATTGAAAACGACCTCATCTACGGGAATATTAAGGGCATGAAAGTTGACCGTGAAACAGAAGAACCCGTTGCGGGCGCTCTGTTCGGTTTGTTCCGTCCGGACGAAACCGAATTTACGGAAAAAACCGCCCTGCTCACCGCGGAATCCCAGCCGGACGGCGTCTTCACATTTGAGCAAATCCCTTACGGAAACTGGCTCATCAAGGAGCTGCGCCCTGCGGAGTCCTTCCTCCCGAATGAAGAAATCTATCCCGTAACCGTATCCGGGCATGAACAGGTCATCGAAATCACCGTAGTCAACGACCGCATTCCTGAGATCGGGACAACGGCGGCCGTGGATGGCGAAAAGGAAATCTGCGCAACCGAGGTATTCACCCTTACCGATACCGTATCGTACAAGCACCTGATCCCCGGTAAAGAGTATGTTCTCAAGGGCGTGCTGATGGATAAATCCACAGGCAAGCCGCTTGTGATTAACGGCGAAGAAATCCGTTCCGAAACGGTCTTTACACCCGATGCGCCCACAGGCGAAGCAATCGTGGAATTCGTCTTTGATTCCAAATATATCAAGGAAGATACCGGCATTGTGGTGTTTGAAAGCCTGTATAAAGACGGCAAAGAGCTCGCTGTCCATGCGGATATCGAAGACGAGGGACAGACCGTCAAGGTGAAAATCCCTGAAATCAGAACGCAGGCGACCGCAGACGGAAAGAAAGAAATCACGGCAAACAGCAGAGTGAAAATCGAGGATGTTGTATCCTACAACAATCTGACTCCCGGCAAGGAGTATACGGTAAAAGGTGTTCTTATGAACAAATCCACAGGAGAACCGCTGCTTGTTGACGGAGAAGAAATTCGCAGCTCTTTCACCTTTAAGCCCGATGCGCCGGACGGTGAAATTACCGTTACCTTTGTATTTGACGCATCAGAACTGACAAGTGCAGCCGACATTGTGGTATTTGAAAGTCTGTACCGTGACGATGTTGAAATCGCTGTCCATGCGGATATCGAGGACAAAGGTCAGACGGTGAAGATCACACCTCCTGTCCCTGATGTACCGCAAACCGGTGATGACTCAAATCTCGGCTTTTGGATCGGACTCGGTGCAGTAGCCGTGGGCGGTGCGGTTGCCTCTGCGATCATCCTCATGAAAAAGAAAAAGGATGATGATAATGAGTAACCGAAAAAAGATGGTAGTGAAGCGGAGCCGTTGCAGCCGCGCTTGCAAGGATGCAGGCGGAGCAAACGAGTCTTTTTTTGGAGAGGAGGAGCAGCGGCGAGAGCGAGTTTTTCGCCATAAGGCGGAAACGAGCGTTTCAAAGCTTGCGACGACGAAATGATGAAAAAGGTGTATATCTGCTCTCCCCTCGGTGGTAATGTAGAGGAAAATCTGCGTAAAGTCAGACGGTACACCAAATATGCATTGCTGTGCGGCACGGCTCCGGTCGTGCCGCATTTCTATGCGCTCTGCCTTGATGACAGCATCCCCAAAGAGAGAGAAATCGGCATAGCGGCAGGACTGTCGCTTTTGTGGTTCTGTGATGAAATGTGGCTCTTCGGTGATGAGGTGACCGAGGGTATGGCTGCTGAAATACAATTCTGCAAAAACCTCAATGTGACAATCCGAAAGGTTCGGGAAAATGAAATCAACAAAGTGTTAGGAGGAAAAGGCCGATGAAAAAGAAATGGACAAGACTTCTTGTCTGTGCCGCTGTAGTGGCGCTAATTGTTACTGTTTCCGCCGTGCCTGTCTTTGCTGCAGGCGATGTGGCGGGAGCGATTGAAAACACATGGACGCAGGCACAGACGCAGATCAAAACAGTGGTCAACAATGTGGTGTTCCCCGTGGTGGACATGATCCTTGCGATCCTGTTTTTCGTGAAGGTCGGCACGGCATATTTTGAATACCGCAAGCACGGGCAGTTTGAATTTGCCGCGCCCTGTATTTTGTTCGCCTGCCTCATTTTCACGCTGACCGCGCCGCTGTATATATGGACGATTCTCTAACCGATAGAACAGAGCCGTCCCGAAAAAACGGGGCGGCTGATTGGAGGTGAATCGCTTGTTTGATTGGTTAGGAGATATCTTCTCCGGTATCGGCGACGCCATTGGCGGCGTGTTCGACTTTTTAGGAGAGCAAATATCCAATGTAATCTGGAACACGATGCTGAAATGGATGTACGAAACCATCTACAACGCCGTAGCCGATTTTTTCAGCATGATGGGCAATATGGGCGCAGATATCTTTGACCTTGACTGGATTCAGGCGACCATCAAACTCTTCACGCTGTTCGGCTGGGCGCTCTTTGTTGCAGGTGTGGTTGTCGCCATATTTGATGTGGCGATTGAGTATCAGCACGGCAGAGCAGATATCAAGTCAACGGCTGTCAATATCTTAAAAGGCTTCTTCGCCTGCTCGCTCATCGGCATTGTGCCGGTGGAACTGTACAAGTTCTGTATCAGCCTGCAAAACACCTTCTCCCACGACCTGTCGGCGCTCTTTGCAGGCGGACGAACCCTCGACCTTGCGGGAGAAAGCACCAGCGTTCTGCAGGGCAGCTTTGCAGTCAGCACCAATATTCAGATGAATCTGTTTAACATCCTTGCGCTGATTGCCTTTGCCTACTGCGTAGTCAAGATATTTTTTGCGAACATTAAACGCGGCGGCATCCTGCTCATTCAGATGGCGGTGGGAGCGCTGTATATGTTCTCTGTGCCGAGAGGCTATCAGGACGGATTTAATCAGTGGATGAAGCAGATTGCGGCACTGTGCCTCACGGCATTTATGCAGACTTCGCTGCTGTTTTTGGGATTGCTGACATTCCCCGGCAATATGCTGTTAGGGCTTGGCATCATGCTTGCGGCCAACGAGGTGCCGAGAATTGCCCAGCAGTTCGGATTGGATTCAAGCGTGAGAGTCAACATGATGAGCGTTGTTCACGCAACGACCACTGCGGTCAATCTGACGCGTTCAGTTGCCAGAGCAGCAGGAAGATAACAAAAGAAGCAAACTTTCTGTGAAATATGGATTTTCCTCTTGATATTATTTCGGTATGCCGATATAATAATAGTGAGAGGTGATTCCTATGGTAATAGACAGTCTGCTCAAGAAGCGGAATATGACAAAATACCGATTGGCAGTTGAAGCAGGCATTCCCCACGCTACGCTCAATGATATTTGCAGCGGAAAAACAAAGCTGGAAAAATGCTCTGCCGAAACGATATATAAACTGGCGAAGGCTTTGGACGTTTCAATGGAAATGCTGACCGAAAGCGGCATACGGGCGGCTGAACGTGAGCGCTCGTTTGAACACGGTTTGCCGGATTATCTCCAGCACGATCTGGATGCATACAAGGAGGGGCTGAAAATCAACTCCTCCATTCTCGACTGCCTGTGGGGAGAGCTTTACGGCAGCATCAATCTGGCGGAAATCAGCGAAGGTGTGATTACGCCGGAACACGCTGATTACCTCAGACAAAAATATTTATGGAAAGGAGCAGGAGCATGACAGAAGGGATTGACTTTACAAACTGCCCTCGTATATTTGACCGGGCATATAACGGAGCGAATGGCAAGAAAATTGCCGTGGAATACGACGGCAGACCATATATGCTCAAGTTTCCGCCGTCCGGCGAAGGAAAGCCAACTGAGCTGTCCTATACCAATAGCTGCATCAGCGAACACATTGCCAGCAGTATTTTTAATATGCTTGGCATCAAGGCGCAGGAAACCATGCTGGGGACATTTACAGTAAACGGCAGGGAGAAAATCGTCTGCGCCTGTCTTGACTTCACCGAGGACGGGAAGAAGTTTTACGATTTCTGCTCCATCAAAAACACCGTTTTGGATTCCGATTCCAACGGCAGCGGTACGGAGCTTGAAGATATTTTGGAAGCCATTGAAAAACAGCAGTATGTTGATCCTGTCCTCTTAAAGAAACACTTTTGGGAGATGTTTGCCGCAGACGCATTGCTCGGCAACTTCGACCGTCATAACGGCAACTGGGGCTTTTTATATGATCCGAAGAATAAACAGCGTGAGATCGCGCCGGTTTATGACTGCGGAAGCTGTTTGCTGCCGCAGGCCGATGACGCAGTTATGCAGGCGGTACTGACCGATAAAGAAGCGTTGAATCTGCGGATTTACCGGTTTCCGACTTCGGCAATTAAACTGAACGGGAACAAAATCAATTACTATGATTTTCTTTCAAGCGCCGAATATGAGGACTGCAATCGGGCGGTAAGGTATATTTATGAACGTGCCGATATGAACAAGATCAGCGCATTTATTGACGGAGTGCCGTATATCTCCGATTTGCAAAAGGAGTTTTATAAGCGGTATATTGCGGCAAGACGGGATTTGATCCTTCGTCCCGTCTTTGAAATGACAGAGCTGACCGAAACGCAGCAAGCCGGACCGACAATGTCCCTGTAACAAAATATTTTGCACAGAGCCATCGCAGCATTGCGGTGGCTTTTTGTATAGCAACGAGGTGAGAATTTGAAAGAAAACAACGAGCTTGAAAGAGCCGATATTGCTGTCGACCGCGATATGGAAGTAGACTGCGACATCGGTCAGGAAATCACCTGTTATATTGAAACATGGTTCGATGTAGATAAGAAATTCGGATTGAATATCGCAGATGAGGACGGGACATGGCTGAATCTATACGGCAAATACAATCCCTTTGAAGATACGCTTCGCATCGAATGCGAGATCAGCCGGGATAACGGAAGTGAATATTTTGACTATCAGCCCACCGACAGCGAGGCACAGCTCCTCAAGGAAATGATTGCAGATAAAATCCGTGAGGAATACCATCAGACGCCGCAGGAATTCTGCGGCGATACACAAAGCGAAACGATGACGATGGGAGGAATGTAAGTGACACAGTATCTGTACCCGCAGAACTTAAAAGCCACAGCAAACCTGTGGCTGTGGGGACTGCGGGATTTTTGTATTCTCGGCATTGCCGCGCTGCTATCCATTGTGGCGCTGGTGCAGCTTCGGATCGTAATTCCTGCTGCCGCCACGCTCTGTTATGGCTTTTTGACTATCCGTCTGGACGATACGACCATACTGGATTTTATGAAATACGCCGTGCGGTACTTTATATCTACCCAACAATACTACGAATGGAGGTAAGCGGCAGATGAGAACGAAAGACAAACCACAAAAAAAGAAAAAAGGACGCTCGGTACAGGAGCTTTTAGGCATCAAGACCTTTACCAAATACGGACTTGCGGCCGGTAAGTACGAGCTGCTTTTTTATCTCGTCTCGCCCACCAACATCTCGGTGCTGTCCCATACCAATATCGAAATCAAAATCCGCCATCTGATGATGGTGCTGTCCGCCATCCCCGATATTGAGATTACCTGCACCGACTCCTCCGAGTGCTTTGACGATAACAAATCGTATTTAAGCGACAGGCTCTCGGAGGAACAGAATCCGAAGGTGCGGAAAATCATCAAAAAGGACATCGACTTTCTCGACCATATTCAAATGGAGATGGCGACCGCAAGGCAGTTTTTGTTTATCGCAAGGCTGAAAGACCGTAAAGATAAGCAGACCTTTGAAGCGGCAAACCGTATCGAGAAAACCATCTCCGAGCAGGGCTTTGAAGTGCAGCGGATAAAGAAAGCGGACATTAAGCGTTTTCTCGCCCTGTATTTTGAAGCCAGCATGAACGGGGAGCAGATGCCCGACATTGACGGCGAACAATTCTATGAGGTGGACGATGAAGCTTCGGAAGATTAGTCTTGCCGTTCTCCCCGTTCTGCTGTCGGCAATTGCCGCCTTGTCCGGCTTTATGGTTTATACGCAACTGTCCGACCGGCAGAAAGAAAAAGAAGAATTCGATACCCTTGCTGAGATGGTGGAAGTAACGCCGGAAAAACCCAACGATGAAACGGCTGTGCCAACGGATGATACTTCCGAACCTGTGCGGGATCTGTCAGGGCTGTTTGCACAGAACAGCGACTGCATCGGCTGGCTGTATATTCCCGATACGCAGCTAAGCTATCCTGTCATGCACACCCCGGACAATCCGCAGAAATATCTGCGCCGAAGTTTTTACGGCGAATACAGTCAAAGCGGCGTGCCGTTTCTGGACTGGCGGTGCGACCTGCAGAGCGATCATCTCATTGTTTACGGTCACAACATGAAAAACGGCACGATGTTCTCATCGCTTCGGAATTATACTGACCCGGCGTTCTGTACCGAGCATCCGGTTATAGAATTTCAAACAGCAGACGGTGTGGAACAATATACTGTCTTTGCCGTTGCCGCTGTTCAGAAAACCGATACTTGGTACAGCTTTATTCATGCGGCCGACAGCACGGATTTCACCAAACAAGCCGCAGCAATCATGCAAAAATCGCTCTATAATACCGGCGTTACACCTGTGTTTGGTCAGCAGATCATCACTCTGTCCACCTGTTACGGTTCAGGAAAAAACGGCAGGCTGATTGTGGCAGCCGTAAAAATGTAATTCAAAATATTATCAGTCGTTTTGCAGACAGCAAAGCGGCTGATTTTTTGTGCTTTCCTTTTGTCTGCAAAACGGCAAAAGGAGGCTCTATATGTTCAAAAGGAAGCCAAAGGTACTCACACCGGAGCAGGCGGAAGAAATCAGAACAAAGGATTTTTTCGATATGATCCTGCCCGGCACAATCAAATTCCTTTCCGACCATTATATCTTGGGCGACAGTTATCGCTGTGTATGGGCGATCCGTGAGTATCCGCCCTCTACCGAGGAACAGGCGATCCTCTCTCAGCTTGCCGACCGCAGCGGCGTAACCTTACGCATCTATCACAGACTGGTCGAAAGCATGGAACAGAGGAAAATCATTCAAAACGCCACTCGCCGAAACAAGCTGAAAAGCGGCGGCACTGATGTAAACGAAACCATCGAAGCCGAGGGTAATCTGCAGGATGTAGTGGAGCTGCTGGCAAATCTCCGCAAGAACCGTGAGCCGCTTCTGCACTGCTCAGTGTTCATCGAATTAAAGGCATGGAATATGGATGCGCTCAAAGAGCTGCAGAGCGAAATTGCAATGGAACTGACACGCTCCAAAATTTCGGTAGACCGTCTGACCTTACGGCAGAAAGAAGGCTTTTTGTCTGTTCTGCCTGTGGGCGCAAATCAGTTCGGCGCGCAGTATGAGCGCGTCCTGCCTGCCAGCTCGGTGGCAAATCTGTATCCCTTCAACTTCTCCGGCAAGACCGATCCGAGAGGCATCTATATCGGCAGGGATAAGTTCGGCACGAACATTCTCGTGGATTTCGACCGCAGAGCCGAAGACAAAACCACAAGCAATATCCTCATTTTGGGCAACAGCGGTCAGGGCAAAAGTTATCTGTTAAAGTTAATTCTCACCAACCTGCGCGAATCGGGAAAACTGATCATCTGCCTTGATCCCGAAAGCGAGTACGAAGAAATCTGTTCGGCGCTGGGCGGCTGTTATATCGATTTCCTGTCCGGCGAGTACACTATCAATCCGCTGGAACCAAAGGCATGGTCTGACGGGCAGGACGATGACAGCGACCCAACAGCACCAATTGCTTTTCGTAAAGCGACAAGGCTCAGTCAGCACATTGCTTTTCTAAAAGATTTCTTCCGCAGCTACAAGGATTTCAGCGACAGTCAGATCGATACTATTGAAATCCTGCTATCCAAACTGTATGCCCGGTTCGGCATCACCGACAGCACCGATTACAGCAGGCTGAAGCCCGCTGATTATCCGATCATGGAGGACTTCTACAAGCTGTGCGAGGAAGAATTCTACAGCTACGATAAAAGCAGAAAATATCTCTATACCGAAGAAACGCTCCAAGAGGTATGCCTCGGCATCCACTCCATGTGTGTCGGTGCGGAAAGCAAATACTTCAACGGACACACCAACATCACGGACGATGCATTCCTCGTATTCGGCGTGAAGGGCTTAATGGATACCAATAAGCGACTCAAGGACGCTATGCTGTTTAACATTCTCTCCTTCATGAGCAATCAACTTCTCGGCAAGGGCAATACAGCGGCATCCATTGATGAACTGTATCTCTTTCTTACCAACATGACGGCAATCGAATATATCCGCAACGCTATGAAGCGTGTGCGTAAAAAGGATTCCTCGATTATTTTGGCGAGTCAGAATATCGAGGATTTTTTGATCCCGTCTATCCGTGAGTTTACAAAACCGCTGTTCTCTATTCCTACGCATCAGTTTCTGTTCAACGCAGGACAGTGTAGTCCTAAAGAATATATGGACGCACTTCAAGTCGAGCCTGCCGAATTTGAACTGATCAAATATCCCGAAAGAGGCACCTGCCTCTACCGCTGCGGCAACGAGCGATATCTGCTGCAGGTCATTGCTCCCGATTACAAATCCGCATTATTCGGAAAGGCAGGTGGAAGATAATGACACCGGCAGAAGAAAAAAGAGTCCGTGAGCTGACGGAAGAAATCGCCGAACTCAAAAAGCATCTGACTTTGAAAAGCGCGGCAATGACGAACAGGGACACTTCCGATGAGCTTGAAAAGATTGGCGAGCTGTTAAGCGAAAAGAATGCGCTGACCGGTCTTGGTGAGGACGCGGCCTATCTTTATCTTAATGACGGCGAATGGTTTCGGGAGGTCAAGGGCTTTGTGGGCGAGGACTCCGGTATGCATGACTGTATGGGAACAGCGCTGAAGATCGGCGACACGGTGTCCCTAAACGGATATCCCCGGCTCATTATGCAGGATATGCCTTCACAAAAAACGCTCTTGGAATGCGGCTGCAAAAAGATCAAGGATTGTTCGGAGATGGATATTCAGGATGCTTTTAGCTGTGCCTTTACCGTCTCACTCCACTCCTGTTTGGAAGATTATGAAAACAGTCTGACACACAGCATGGAGATGCGGCTATGAGCGCGACCGTTGCCGCCGTCCTTAAAAAGATTGCTGTCTCACTGCTTACAAATCCAAAGATACTGAAAACCGTACTCGGCATTGTGCTTGGGATTATCATCATTATCATTATGCCCATCGTGGCGATTGTCTCTATCTTCAATGGCGGCATCGAGATTGACACCGACCGTCTGCAGACGATGGTGGTAGAAAATCTCTCTGCCGAGGAACAGCAAAAGCTGCAGTTTGTTGAGGATACCATGTACGCCATAGAAGATGAGATGAAAGCCGCCGGTTTCACCGGTAAAGTAAAGGAAGCGCAGGTACTGTATGTGCTTGCGCTTTCCGATTATGCCGGACAACCTGATTTTGTTTCCAAGCTCGTGGGCTGCTTTGCCGAAGATCAGACAGACGAACAACTCATCGCAGCAGTCAACTCTGCGTTCGGCACACAGCTCACAGCCGAAGATTTCGGCAAAGTTATGGGAAATATCCGCGCTACGGCAATCGACATTTCGGACTTTACCGATCCCACAACAAAAAACAATTTGGATATCGTGAAATGGGCAATCCATGCGCAGGAAAACGGATGGGGCTATGTCTACGGCACATACGGTTCCGTGCTGGATGAAGCGCTGCTGACAAGCAAGATAGCTCAGTATCCCGATGAGGTCGGCGGCTATGAGGATTTCATTCGTCAGAATTGGCTGGGCGGCAGAACCGCAGACTGTGTTGGACTTATAAAAGGCTACGGCTGGTACAATACCGAAACCGCGCAGATTGAAATCGGCGCAAACGGTATGCCCGACATCGGTGCGGATACCATGTATGAAAACGCCGCAGAGAAAGGCACGATTGATACCATCCCCGAAATCCCCGGCTTGGCTGTTTGGCACGAAGGTCATATCGGCATCTATATCGGAAACGGCGAAGTGATCCAAGCCGCGAATACCAATGCCGGAGTCATACGCACACCCATCGGTCAAACCGGCTGGACACACTGGCTGAAAATTCCGTATATCAGCTATATCGAAGAAACGGAGGAAACGAATCCATGAGTAAAAGAACAATGACACCCACAGAAGCTCGGCAGGAGCAGGAAAACGAAACAAACGAAATCCTGCTGGCAGAAGATGCGGTACAGACCACAGCTTATCTTGTAAACGCGCCGGACTGCTGTTCGGGAGCCGAGCAGCTCGATCATGTTCTCGGAATGCTCGGCGCCGATGTGATGGATGAAGACGTCTATCACAGCGAAGATCAGCATCCAAGGCTGTCTTTGTGAAGGAGGATCAAATGAAAGGAAAAATGAAATCCCTTTATGGGATATATAAAAAGCATGGGCGTGAAGCGTTTCTCGATGCAGCTAAAAGCTACTCTGTCCATGTGAGCGATACCATCGAGGATACCCTTTCTGAGATGGAATCCCGATGGTATGACGGCAGTCAAACCATGACCGAGGCTGAAAAGATGATCGATGATTACAACAACGGGCTAACGCCGTTAAACGAACAGGAACACCCATCTGTCGATATGGCACAGCCCCAAATGAAAATGTGAGGTGAGCATCATGAAAAAAGCAGTAATCCCTGTGTCTTTTGACGCGGAAAAGCTATCCGCCGCCAAACTGTATATGGCACAGAAAGACCTGTCCTTTGAGGAAGAAATGGAAAAAGCCGCTGACGCATTGTACAGCAAACACGTGCCTGCAGGTGTGCGGGAGTTTATCGAACTGAATGCCGGGAACAAAACAGCTGCTGTCAAGCCGAAGAAACCGAAAGCTGTTCCTTCTTCTGCCGTGGGCGCTCCCGGCCGCACGGACGGTGATTCTGTTTGAGAAGCCAGAACTTCGGTATCGAAATTGAGATGACCGGACTGACAAGAGCAGCGGCGGCAAGGATTATCGCGGGACATTTCGATACGCAGGCGACCCATGTCGGCGGCGGATATGACGCCTATACCATCAGGGACAACCGTAACCGTCAATGGAAAGTGGTGAGTGATGCCTCCATCCGCTGCCGCAACGGTAACAACCGTTCGGCGAGCCGGGACTATTCGGTGGAATTTGTTTCTCCGATCTGTCAGTACGAAGATATTGAAACGGTGCAGGAACTTGTGCGCAAGCTCCGCGCAGGCGGTGCAAGAGTCAACGATAGCTGCGGCATCCATGTTCATGTGGATGCCTCCTCCCATACGCCGCAGACGCTCCGTAATATTGTAAACATTATGGCGTCAAAAGAGGATTTGCTGTACAAGACATTAAAAGTTCAGGTGAACCGAGAGCATTACTGTCAGAAAGCCGATACCCGATTTTTGGAGGAACTCAACCATAAGCGTCCCAAAACTATGCAGGAGGTGGAGCAGATGTGGTACAACGGCTACGGCGGACGGTATATCCACTACGATGACAGCCGCTATCACGCCCTCAATCTGCACAGTGTATTTTCCAAAGGCACGATTGAATTCCGTATGTTTAACTCCACCCTCCACGCCGGAGAAGTGAAATCATATATTCAATTGTGCCTTGCCATCAGCCATCAGGCGCTTGTGCAGCGAGGTGCATCCCGCATCAAGAGGCAGCCGGAAAATGAGAAATACACCTTCCGCACTTGGCTTTTACGGCTGGGGTTGATCGGTGATGAATTTAAAACCGCCCGCCAGCATCTGCTGAAAAATTTAGAGGGCAACATTGCATGGCGTGATCCCGCACAAGCTGAAGCACAGAAAGCCCGCCTTGCAGCAAAGCGGTTAGCCGAGCAGCAGGAAACTGAGGAACAACAGCCGATGGTCGAAGAAGAACCGACAGCACAAGCAGATGAGCAGGAGCAGGACGCTCCTGCTTTTTCAATGCAGATGTAAGGAGTGAAAAGTAAATATATGAGCAAACGATTGTATGTTGCCTACGGCAGCAATCTCAATATCCGTCAGATGAAATACCGCTGCCCCGACGCGAAGCTGTACGGCACAGGCGTCATCGAAGATTATGCGCTGCAGTTCAAAGGGCTGCCGCACGGCGCCTTTGCCACCATTGCGCCGAAGGAAGGCGCCTTCGTCCCTGTAGCGGTGTGGGAAATCTCGAAACAAAACGAACAGGCGCTCGACCGCTACGAGGGCTATCCCTCCCACTATTTCAAGCAGAATGTCTCCGTGCAGCTCGACGGAAAAGAAGTCGATGCAATGGTATATATCATGAATCTGAAAATGAATTTCGGTCTTCCGTCCCCGTATTATTACGGCACGGTCTATGAGGGCTACAACGACTGCGGGCTGGATACCGATGTTCTTGACAAAGCTGTTATGGAAAGCGCAGGACAGTTCTATGCTGCCCATCGGCAGCAGGAACTGCAGCAGACGCTGTTTGATATGGAAGATAAGGATGACTTTGTGTACGAGCCGGAGGACTATGATGAATACGAACCCGATGAGGACGAGCAGGCTATGGACGAAAGCGATCCCTTCTATTTCTCGGAGGGAATGCATTTATGAGCCGCAAAAAAGAATTGCATCGAAGCCTTGGGAACCGGTATTCCTATAAGCGCCTGCTCAGTGACCGTGAAATCCAGCGGATGAAAAATCATATCCCCGCAGACTTTTCTGAAACGATTGCCGCGGCACTCACCGCAGGATGCCTGCGGCTGAACGCTGTACTGTACCGTTCCTGCAAAGAACTGCTGCTCGGTTACGATGTGTTCGTCAAGGACGATCCGGACTCGCCGGAGTGGATTTACTATGACGGTCTCTCCGATCCGGTCAGCTTAAAAGAAGCAGATATGATCAGAATTCTCGACCGTCTCATAACAGAGCGTGGACTGTCCTATACCGAGAGCTGTTTCAAACGGTTGGACGGCAAAACGGTAGAGAAAGACAAGAACCGCCTGTGAGCCACCGTGACGCCCCGTGTGCCGGCTTTGACGGCGGGGCGGAGAAAGTACACGACCGACAGGGTGAAAGCGAAATTAGGGCGGTTTCGGCGGGGTCTGCGCAGAGAGAACTACAGCCCCAAATTGTCCCGTATTCGCCTGCGATTTGGTTGCAGGATAAAGGCGGGTGGCTGTAAACGCCTCTCCGCCGACTCACAGCAGCCCGCAATGCGGACTGCGACAGGGCTTTCGAGCTTTTTCGTTTTTTACAGTTTGGGTACACCTGAAAACCGCCCACTATGAAAACGGGTACACCGAACCAAAGACAAGCCCCGTAAACACGCCCTTTTGGCGGTGGCTGTCGGAAAGGAGTAAGCGCCGATGGGCAAAGAAAAGAAAATCCGAATTCCTTTGTGGATATACCCATCCACAGAGGAAAAAATCCAAAGAAATTACGAAGCCGACAACTGCAAAAGCCCCAGCGAATTTATTGAGAAAGCGATTTTGTTTTACTGCGGCTATCTCGCCAGCGAGGAATACAAACAATACTTGCCGAATGTTCTCGTCTCTACCATGCAGGGCAGCCTCAATTCCTTTGAGGATCGCATGGCAACGCTGCTTTTCAAAATTGCCGTGGAGCTTTGCATGATGCTCCATGTGACCGCAGCGGCCAATGAGATCGATACGGATACGCTCGCCCGTCTGCGCGGGATGTGCGTAGAGGAAGTGAAACGCATGCGCGGCGCTGTGCGTTTGGAGGACGCTGTGAAATTTCAAAACGGCGATGAATAAGCATGGCAAAAATCATTTTGAAAAGCCGGTACCTCCGAGCAGGCAGCCGTCAGCACTCGGAGCATCTCATTCAGTATATCGCCAAGCGCGAGGGTGTACAGAAAATCGATGACACATGGAAACACCAGCCTGCTACAAAAGAACAGCAAAAACTGATCGAAGAACTTGTCCGTGACTTTCCCGAAACAAAGGACAGTTTCGAGTACGCCGACTTTCTTGCCAAGCCGAGTAAAGGCACGGCATCGGAATTCATCAGCCGTGCGATTGAGGACAATGTCGATCTCATCGGTAAGAGAGAAAACTATGTGGAGTATATTGCAAAGCGTCCCCGCGCAGAACGCCGCGGTGCGCACGGTTTATTTACGGATACGGATGTGCCGATCAATCTCTCCAAGGTGGCGGAGGAAGTTGCGAATCATGACGGCAATGTGTATACGCACATTATTTCTCTGCGCCGTGAAGACGCCGCCCGGCTCGGTTATGACAACGCCTTCGCATGGCGGAACCTCCTGCGCTCGCAGGCGGAAACCATCGCAGAAAATATGAAGATACCGCTTACCGATCTGCGCTGGTACGCCGCCTACCATGACGAGAGCTATCATCCCCATGTGCATATGGTGGTCTACTCCGCAGGAAAAGAACCGTATCTCACAAAGCTGGGAATTCGAAATATCAAGGCAGCGTTTGCCCGTCAGATATTCCGCCACGATCTTTTGCAGGTATATGTAGAACAGACCAACCACCGAAACGAGCTGACGCAAAAGAGCCGTGACATTTTATCGGACATTATCTCCCGCATCAACTCCGGCAGCTATGATAATCCCATCGTCACCGATTTGCTTCTAAAACTTTCCGAGCAGATGAAGCATTACAAAGGCAAAAAGGTGTATGGGTATCTGCCACAGGCAGGACGGAATCTTGTAAACGCTGTCGTGGATGAGCTGGCAAAGGATAAAGATATTTCTGCACTTTATGATTTGTGGTACGAGCAGAGGGACGCTATTACCGGTACCTATCAGGATACGCCGGAACAGCGCATCCCTCTGTTGCAGAACAAAGAATTCAAGGCGATTAAAAACGCGGTCATACAGGAATCGCTGAACATCCTCTATGACCGCATCACCTTTGAAGAATCGGTATCCGAGCCGGAAGAATTCGCGCCCGATGAGCAGGAGCCGGAGGAAACAAGAGCAGAATCGTCTGTACCCAAAAAGTGGCGGAGCGATCCCGACCATCCGATTTATCAATACCGCAAGGCGAAGCAGTATCTCGACAAGGACAGCCCTCTATACGATCCGGCGGAAGCGGTGCGGTGGCTTCTGCTCTCCGCTGCACAGGGATACGAATATGCGCAGTACCGTCTCGGCAAGCTGTATCTTTTGGGTGATGAAATAGAGCAGGATTTCCTGCAAGCGGAAGGATGGCTCGAACAAGCCTCCGATCAGGGCAACAGCTATGCCAAATACTCCCTTGCAAAGATGCACCTTGCCGGACTTGCCGTACAGAGTGATGAAGTGAAAGCAATCCGGCTCCTTCGGGAATCGGCAAATGACGGAAATCAGTGGGCGCAGTATCTGCTCGGCAAGTTTTACTTCCGCGGCGAGCATACCGAAAAGAATTTGCAGGAAGCAGAGCGATTGCTTACTGCCTCCGCCATGCAAAAAAACAGTCAGGCACAATATCTCCTTGCAAAACTGTATCTCTGTGAAGACGGGATTCCAAAGGATGCAGAGAAAGCATTACACTGGCTTTGGGAATCTGTAAAACAAAAAAATCAATACGCACAGTATCAGCTCGGCAAAATGCTGCTGTTCGGAAAGGAAACAAATCGGGATGCAGAAACCGGAATTATCCTTTTGACGGCAGCGGCGGATCAGGGAAATGTGTATGCCGCAAGGCTGCTGCAAAGCTATTACAGCGGCAGGCTGAGAAATCCGTCTGCCGGCATGGCGGCCGTTCGTCTGCTCTCCCAGCTTGCCCGTATGTTTACGGATCGCCTCCGCAGGAACGAGGACGGTCAGCGGGCGGTCATTGAAAAGAAGCTCCGTCAGAAAATCGAGGAAAAGAAACAGGCGCACGGTATGAAAATGGGATGAGAAAAGCCTGCGGAAAAATCCGCAGGCTTTCAATATGCTCTTTCCATTTTGTTTTCGGCTGATTTAATATCGGATATTAAGTCAGCCGAACGCGACTGTACCGGCCGCTATACGGGAATAACCGCGTTACGGGATTTCAGATAGATGTCAATATCGTTGTTGATATATTGATAGCCCGTTGTATGCAGCACATCATAAAATTCGCGCAGATAGTCGAACACGCCGTAACGCCGGAAAAGCGCCTCAGTCTGTTTCCCTGTCAGCGATTTGTGGACTTTATAGTTTTCGATGCAAAATACGGCGAAAGCAGTTTCCTGACTCATACCGGCAGCCTCCTTACACATCGGGATAGCAAATGCTTCCCGTTTGTTCTTCCTGTTCAAAAAGCGAATAAAGCATCTCCGTGCTGTACTGCCAGACCTTGGTCTCCTCCTGCTCCAGCGCCGCATAGAGCTTGGAAGCGTACAGCATGGCAATGGCTTCGTCTTCGGTGACTTGTTTCTTTTTTGCAATCATACCGATAAGATCGGCGCTGATGTACGGCATGACAGCAAGGAATTGTTCCTTTCCCATCGTTATTCCTCCTGGATTTCTTTGGACTCGATAAATTTCACAAAGGCAAGAAGCTTCTCCGTATGGAATGTCCATTGATCCTGCAAGACCTCTGTTTTCAGCCGTTTCACCGTTTCCTCCGCATCCAGAACGCCTGTTTCAAAAAGGCGGATAGAACGGTAAACATTATCGTCTGCAACCGGTCCGATGTGCATATCCGCCGCTTTATCGGTCATTTCGCCTCTGCGGTTTTTGACGACAAACTGCAGCCATTCCATATCGGCGTTCTGATAGCGGTGAATGACGGCCCGGGCTTTGGCTGCATCAAAATCAAACTCGTAGACGGAGACATACCCGATCGGTTTGTTTTCTCTGCGCATCTTGATTCTTGCCCAGCGTTCCGCCTGCTGCAAGGAAGTTGTGGTATAAAACCCCGTACCGAAATCCAGAAAGCTTTCGCTGATGCGAATTTCCGGCTTTTCCACGGGAACGGTGCTTCCGTGATAAAGGATCATGCGAGTCCCTCCAACATTTTATGAATTGTTTTCTGCTCCTGTTTCAGGGCAGACAGCATTTCTGCGTAGTGTTTGCGAAGTGCGAGCTTGTCGCGGACAGCAGCAACGGTACCGGCGTCCTTGCCGATGTATTTATCATGCATCTTTCCGTTCTCCCGATATTTCAAATAATAATATTCTTTCCTGCGGCATACGAGTGATCCTTTGGGTAATTGTGCAAGTAAGGCTTCGTATTCACGGATCATCCGTTCATTTCGGAGAGCCTCGTTTTGTATCACAGAGCGTATCAGCAAGTCTTTCACCTCGTTTGTATTATACCACACAAACAGGAAAATATCAAGCGCATAGTGTGGCAATCTGTAAAATGCAGTTTGAATCAGAAAGGAATTTTTATGGCAATACGATATATTCACTTTACAGAAGAACAAAAACAGGCAGCCCGGCAAATCGATATTGCCGGGCTGTTACATTCCCAAGGCGAAACATTAAAACGCTCCGGCAGCGAGTATGAGTGGCGGGACGGATCGCAGAAGGTTACCATCCGAGGCAATCTGTGGTTTCACCAGTATGACAGACAAGGCGGAGACGCCATTGACTTTGTACGGAGGTATTATAACAAAAGCTATCCCGAAGCTGTGGAATACCTGCTGGGCGGGTGCAGCGGTACGCTCGCGGTATCTCCGCCGATAGAGAAAGAAGCAAAACCCTTTGAACTGCCGCCCAAAAACGACCGGATGTCACGGGTCTATGCATATCTGATCAGGCATCGGAAAATTGACAAGGATGTGCTGGATGCTTTTGTGCGCAAAGGGATGATCTATGAATCCGCCGATTATCACAACGTCGTCTTTGTCGGCTTTGATACGGACGGCGTTCCCCGTCATGCCCATAAGCGAGGAACAGGTTCGCAGAGCAGCTACAAAGGAAATATCGGCGGCAGCCTGCCGGAATACAGCTTTCATTGGCACGGACAGAGCGAAAGGCTGTACCTGTTTGAAGCGCCGATTGACCTGCTCTCATTTATCTCTATGAACAAAGACGGATGGCAGCGGCACAGCTATGCCGCCTGCTGCGGAGTCGCCGATCATGTACTGTGGCAGATGATGAAAGACAATCCGAACATTGAATATGTGTATTTGTGTCTTGATAACGATGAACCCGGTCAGCAAGCGGCAGAACGGATCATCGGCAAGCTGGTGGAAAAAGGAATACCGTCTGAAATCCTCACCCCAACTCTCAAAGACTGGAATGAGGATTTACTTTTTACAGAACAGGAGGAAGAACCATGCCAAACATTACAGCTTTGATTGTTGTAGCAACGGTTATGTTTTGCGTGCTGGGCGGCGTGACGCTGCTCGCTCACATCTATAACCTCAACAACATCAAATCCAAGACGGTAGGCGACGGCCAGCACGGCACGGCGCGGTTTTCTACCAAAGCGGAGATACGCCGGATTTACAAACAGGTTCCGTTTACACCGGAAGAATGGAGAAAGAAGGCCAAGAAGAACACACTTCCCGATCTGCCGCAGGGGATTATCGTTGGATGCCGAAATAAGGGCGGTGAAACGGTCGCTCTGGTGGATGATGCCGATGTTCACTGCATGATGGTGGGCACGGCGGGCTGCGGAAAGACTGCCTATTGGCTGTATCCGAATCTGGAATACGCCTGTGCCTCCGGAATGTCTTTCTTAACAACGGACACGAAGGGCGATCTGTACCGGCACTACGGCGGCATTGCCAAGGACTGCTACGGTTACAATGTGGCGGTGATTGATCTGCGCAACCCGACCAGGTCGGACGGAAACAACCTGCTGCACCTCGTAAACAAGTATATGGATATGGCGAAGGAACATCCGCAGGATGTCGCTCTCCGTGCCAAAGCAGAGAAATATGCAAAAATCATTGGAAAGACCTTGATCTACGCAGACGGCGACGCTTCCGCTTATGGTCAAAATGCCTTTTTTTATGACGCGGCTGAAGGTGTTTTGGTTTCTCTCATTTTGCTTATCGCAGAATTTGCGCCGAAAAATCAGCGGCACATTGTTTCGGTGTTCAAGCTGGTACAGGACTTGCAGGCACCGAGCAGCGTCAAAGGCAAGAATCAGTTTCAGCTCTTAATGGACAGACTTCCCGCCGAACATAAGGCAAGGTGGTTTTCCGGCGCAGCATTGAACACCGGCGATCAGGCGATGGCGTCTGTTATGTCAACCGTTATGTCACGCCTCAATGCATTCCTCGACAGCGAGATGGAGCAGGTGCTGTGCTTTGATACAGCTATCGACGCGGAAAAGTTTTGCAATGAAAAATCCGCCGTATTCATTGTCATGCCGGAGGAAAATCCCAACGCCTATTTTATGGTCAGCCTGCTCATCCAGCAGCTATACCGGGAAATTCTCGCTGTTGCAGACGAAAACGGCGGCAAGCTCCCAAACCGCGCCATGTTTTACTGCGACGAATTCGGCACCCTCCCTCCCATCCAATCAGCCGAGATGATGTACAGCGCCTCCCGATCAAGGCGGCTCTCAATCGTCAGCATTATTCAGAGTTATCAGCAGCTTGAAAAGAATTACGGAAAAGAAGGCGCTGCCATCATTCAGGACAACTGTCAGCTCACTATCGCAGGCGGCTTCGCGCCCTCCAGCGAAACGGCGGATATTATCTCAAAAGCGCTTGGCACACGCACGGTCATGACCGGATCGGTATCAAGAAGTAAAAATGATCCGTCCCAAAGCCTGCAGATGACCGAAAGAGCCTTGATGTCGGCAGATGAGCTGAAAAGCATGAAGAAAGGTTCATTTATCGTAATGAAAACCGGTGCGCATCCCTTTATATCAAAGCTCAAGCTGTTTTTCAAGTGGGGGATTTCTTTTCCTGAAAACTCCTATACAATCGCCGACAAAGGCGCTCGCCGTGTGCATTATATCAGCCGCGAAACGCTCATCAAAAATATTACCGCGAGATATCCGCAGGAAAAGAAACCGCGTGTTCCTGCCGCAAGTCCGCCGTCAGGCGGTCTGACGATGACCGAGCCTGCCGAGGCAACCTTTGCGCAGGAAGTCAATCACGCGGCACAGCAGGAAAAAATTGCGAAACCGATACGGACAGGTTAAGGAGGTGGTTCTGTGCCGTATTACACCAAGCTGTACCAAACCGATCTGCCGCACCGCGCCAAGCTGGTGTACCTCTATCTTCACGACAGAATGGACAAAGAACGAAAGGCGTGGCCGGGGATCAAAACCATCGCGCAGGATCTGTCGATTTCACGCAGCACAGTAAAGCGGGCGATCAGGGATTTAGAGAAAGCCGGTCTGATACGAAAAGAGCCGCACTACCGGGAAAACGGCAGTGCGACCTCAAATCGTTACTATCTGCTTTAAAATTGATATTTTACAACAAGGGAGAAGTCTGTCCAAACGGTGGACCGAGGGGCGGTTCATCATGAGCCGCCCCTAACTACCCACTATAAGAGAGATTACGACAGAAAGAATAAGAAACTCTGGGAGAGATGAGAAGCGAGACGTTACTTTGTTGTGTTCTAATAAATTCCTGATATGAAGAAAGCTCCTTTGCGGCAATATTGTGCTGCAAAAGGAACTTTTTTGCGTATCTGCTCATGTCAATCATATAATTTCTTGTCTGCTGTGTTTTTAAAATTAGAAATGACGAAATAAGGGCTGGAAGTGGATTAATAACAATCGCAAATACTATGGCAGCATTCAGGAATCGAAATATATAGATTCCTCGCGAACACTTGAAAAAAGTGCCGGTTTATGTTAAGATATAAAATGTATTTTTGTATCTATTTTTTAGAAGGCTGAAAAATACAAATTTACAAGGGGATATCCCCTTGTATTGGTTACTACGTAACCAATACAACAACCTTATCGGTATAACGAGATTTTGAGCGAGGCGGCAGCGCCGTCCGTTTTCCCTTTTCTCTCGCTTCCGATACCGATTCAGAGCAAATTTACTGGAGGAAACCATGTTACCGATCGCCCCGGAAAATATCGTATATGAATTGATCTGCTTTGCAGCTTTCGTCAGCGTCTGTATCGGATTGCTGAAGCTTCGGTATTCCAAAAAGATCAGCGCCCTGATCCTTGCCGGCAGCATCGCCGTGGCCGCCGTTATACAAATGTCGATTCTTCTGACGGCAGCAAATCCGGTACAGCAGATGCTTACTTTGTTCCCTGTCACAGCGTATCTGCCGGTCATCATCGCCGTACATATCTTAGCGAAGGGCGGCTTTGCCGCCGCAGTAGCCGCATGGTCCTTTGGGCTGGCTGTACCGTATATCCTGAATCTGTTCCGTACACTCATGCGGCAGATCTGGAAAACGGACAGCGGAATGCCTGTTACCGATATGTGGCCGGTGGTTCTGGCTGCACTGGTATTAGCCGGGCTTTTGGTGTTTGCGGCTCTGCGGTTCTGCCGGAAACCGTTTCAGACGTTCCGGTTCAAAAACAAATATGTATGGCTGCTCGCCCCTGTCATTTTAATTTTTCTGCTGATCTCCTATTTTGAAAGCATGACCTTTGAACCGGTCATTACCGTCATCATCTTTCTGGTTGTCCTGACCATGTTTGTCTTCCTTGTGAAATTTTTAAATATCGCGATGTCCGAACAAATCGCCAGAAGCTCGGAACAGGCGATCGCCAGACAGCTCGATATGCAGCGTCAGGAGCTTCTGCGCATCAGCCAGAAGATGGAGCAGGGACGGATTTACCGCCATGATATGCGCCATCATTTATCCGTGCTGAATGAGTTGGCCGAAGATGCACAGTCTGAGGAACTGCGGAAGTATATCAGCAGTCTGGACCTGCGGATCTCAGACATTGAGAAGGAGAGCTATTGCGAAAATACGGTGGTCAATGCGGTCCTGTCCTCCTATATCGGAAAGGCAAGGCAGAAAAATATCCGCATAGAAGCAAAGGTCAATATCCCAAAAGAGCTGCCGCTGGACGCCTTTGACATCTGCACAATCCTGGCCAACGCGCTGGACAATGCCGTGGTTGCCTGCGGCGGGCAGAAAGAGCGCTGGATCAATATGGCGCTCTCTCTGCACGATAACGGGAATTTTTCCGTAGATATCAAAAATCCGAGCGAGACGCCCGTTGTGTTCGGGAAGGACGGTCTGCCGCTCTCCCGCGGCGGAGAGAGGCATGGCATCGGGCTCAAAAGCATCGATGCGATCGTCAGAAAATACGGAGGCATCATGCGCTGCACCTGTGAGGACGGTATTTTCCGGCTGAGCGCCGTTCTGTTCGCACCGGAGAATATCCAGCCCGCCGCCAAATCCTTTGGCGTGAAAAAGGCCGTTACCAATACCGTGACGACGGTACTGCTTGCCGTATGCTTTCTGAACTTCCTGCCGGACACCATGCACGCTGTCGCATCGGTTCCGGTCCTTGGCGATATGGTACGGCTGCTGGATATCGGCACCTACCGCAAATACTTTTCCTGGGGCTCCAGTACGCTCCAGATGGAGCTTCCCGAAGTCGAATTCCCTGTGGAAAGCGTAACGGTGGCAGAGGAGCAGCCGGAACAGGCTCAGGCAGCCTCCGGCACAGACGGCCAAGAACCGTCGGAGGAAGCCTCGCCGGAAAGCACGGCTCCCTCTGCTCCTTCGGCAAGCACGTCGTCGGGCGGCGGGGAAAGCGGCATCACGATACCGTCGGTCCCAGCCATTACACTGCCCGAAGCTCCCAGTTCCTCCGCGCCGTCAGAGCCGGAACCCGAACCGGACAGTCAGGACGATCCTGCCTCTTCCGCTCCGGAGGAACCAAAACCTGCTGATCCGCAGGAGTCGCCTTCCAACGAAATACTTCCTCCGGATCTGTCGCCCGGGATCGAAGATATGAACGACCAGATGGAGGCTTATATCGCAGAGATCGAGGAGGAATTTTATTATTATTTTTCCATAAAATATAACGGCTATGTGGCGTCGGATACCGGCTACAGCATTCTGCGCAACGATGAACAGATGCTCTCCATCCGGTTTTATACCACCGTAAATCTGGGCGGCTCGGCCGAATACAGCCGCTGCTTCACGCTGGACAAGACCTCCGGCAAGGTTCTGAAGCTCGCTGATCTCTTTATGGAGCAAAGCGATTATATCGGCGCCATCAGCGCGGACATCCTGCGGCAGATGGAGGAACAGGCCGCGGCGGGCGAAGGGGATTATTTTCTTTCCGGCGGGATATGGCCGGAGGAAGATTGCTTCAAGGCCATCGACGCCGACCAGAATTTCTATATCGACAAAGACGGCAAGCTGGTCATCCTTTTCGAGGAATATGAAGTGGCGCCCGGCAGCATGGGCGTGCCCCAGTTCACGGTAGAGCCGGAGGTCCTGCAATCGATCCTGCGCCAGCCATCCTTGCTGTCTTTGGCCGGAAAGGAGTCGGAATGATGCTGCGGCTCGGCGTTTGTGACGACAGAAAAGAGGATATCGCCTCCATAGAGGCTCTCGTTGGCCGCTTTTTTGCGCGTTATCCGGAGCATCCCGTGCAGGTGTCCTGCTTTGACAGTCCCTATGATCTGCTGGAGGCGCTGGAGAAAGGCGGCGGATACGACCTGTATCTGCTGGATATCATCATGCCGCATATGTCGGGTATTGAGCTGGCAAAAAAGATCCGCCAGCGGGGCGAGCGGGCAAAGCTGCTCTTTCTCACCACCTCGCGGGAGTACGGGATCGAAGCCATCGGCGTCAAGGCGTCCGGATATCTGCTCAAGCCCATAAAGGAGCAGGCGTTTTTTGACGTGCTCTTTTCCTGTATGGAAGAACTGGCGCCGGAAAACCATCCGAGCGTAATGATCAAAACAAAGCTGGGGCTGACCCGCGTGCAGCTTTCCGAGCTGGTGATGATCGAAAGCTTTGACCATGTCAGGGAGCTGACGCTGCTGGGCGGCGGTACGCTGGAAACAACCGCCACGCTGTCCGAGCTGGGCGAACTGCTGAAGGAAAGCGCCGCCTTTCTGTTCCCGCACAGGGCGTATATCGTCAATATGGAGTATATCCGAAGCATTGGGAACAACCGCATCCTGATGACCAACGGCAAACAGGTTCCGGTCTCCAAAAAGGCGTATGCCGAGGTCAAATCGGCGTATCTGGAGTATATGACGCGCTTGTAGGCTCCTTTTCAAAAACAGAATATGCTGCATTTCACGAAGAAAAAAGGTCGTTTCACGAAAGAAACGGCCTTTTTTCTTCGTTTTCTATTATCATAAAACCGTATACAGGCTGTGAAAAGAGGTGAACTGGTGCATGAAAATCGGACACGGTAAAAGGTCTGCGGCCGCCCTGCGGTTTCAGGACGCCGCATCCTTCAATCAGCTTTTGGATACCAACCGGACGCTTCAGGCCGGTCTCCAGGAACTGGCAGAGCAGATACCGGATATCACGGAGGCAGACTATATCGCCCGTGTTCTTCGGCTGTTCCGCAGCGCCGGGCTGGAACTGTCGGAACAGGAGTTCCGCACGCTGCTTGCGATGCGAAAGCAGACCGATCAGATGCTGCTGCACAGGGAGGGGATATGAAGGAAAACGATTATTTGCAGACGGCGGACGAGCATACCCGTGCATCCGACAGGCTTTTTTTGGAATTTGCCATCAAAAAATGCTCGCTCACCTTATCCAGGGAAGAGATTCTCTCCGAAACCGAACGGCTGCTCAATAAGATATCCGATGAAAAGGTAGAGGATATCCTGACAGAATATCAGGAACGCCGGGCCGGCACGGCAGCCGCAGCCGAATCCCCCTCATCGGAGGAAAGCGCGCTGTCCGGCAGGAGCCGGGACGCGCCCAAGGCGGAAGTGGCAGCGGCGGAAGTAAAAGCGCCCGAAGCCGGTAAGGCGGTATCGGAAAAGCAGAAAAAAAAGAAAGCGTTTTTTTGGGGTGACCTGCTCTTTTACGGCGTCCTGATCGCACTGATTGCGGGCGTTGTCCTGCTCGCCGGCAGTGGAAAACAGGGACCGCGTTCCTTTGCGGGCTTTACGATGCAGACGGTGCTGACAAGCTCCATGGAAAGCGAGTTCCCGAAGGGCTCTCTGGTCATCTCCCGCTACACCGACCCGAACACGCTTCAAATCGGTGACGATATCACCTTTATGGCGAGTGAGACCACCACCATTTCCCATCGGATCATCGGCATCGTGGAAAACTACGCCGATACGGGACAGCGGGCGTTTCAGACGCAGGGCGTCATGAACGCGGCGCCGGACAGCGAGCTTGTCCCCGCCGTCAATGTGGTGGGCAAGGTCGTATTCCACAGCTACGTACTGGGCAGGGCGGTGGACTTTGTAAAAAGCTACTGGCCGCTGCTGCTCTTCTTTCTGGTCATCCTGGCCGTGCTGATCCGCGTGTTGCGGTACATCTACGGCAAATCGGACGGCAGCTCCGACGGCACGGACTCTTCAAAGCAGAAAAAGCAAAAACAAAAAAGGCGGGGAAAACATCCGCTTTTCCAAACAGCATTATTCAAACGTAAGGAGGACAAGCATGACAGCAAAACGTAAAAAGACGCTGACCGCCGTGGGCGCGGTGGCTCTGGCAGCTGTGATCGCGCTTGGCGGCACCTTTGCCTGGCAGTCCATCAGCCAGCAGGCGCTCAACGAAGCGGCGGCCACACTCAACCCCGGCGGGCGTCTGCACGACGACTTCGACGGCCGCAACAAGGACGTCTATGTTGAAAACTTCACCGGCGTGACGGACGGCACGCCCATCTTCGCCCGGGTACGGCTGGACGAATATATGGAGTTGGGCGCAGAAGCCGGCAAAAATCAGGATGCGCCCGACCGCAGCGTCGACCCGGTCGTCGCCGGCACATCCATCAGCGACAAGGACACCTGGATCACCCGCACCCCCGACGATGCGGACAGCCCCTTTGCCCGGTACTGGGATTGGAGCATGGGCGGCCAGACCACCTATATGCCCACCTTCAACAAGAACAAGGACTCGCTGAAGGCGGACATCAACGGTACATACGAGGGCGACGGAACCGGCACGCCCTACAACGACTATGTGGATTATTCCGAGTCACAGTACGCAAGTCCGGGCATCACCGCGGAAGCTACCTACGACAATGACAACAACGATATCGAGGACGACGGCATCCGCACCGAGGAGGAGACCCACACCGCCCAGCAGACCATCAACGGCACGGTCATCACCATGACCGAATGGCTGGAGCGGTGGGAAGCGTATCAAAC
>CAJKLB010000006.1 GCA_905200615.1 uncultured Selenomonadales bacterium
CTTTGGTTACTTTCCAATCGCCGTAGGTATGGTTTGCCACATTCAGCTTTTCACCGCAGGAGCATTCCTGCCAGTGCTGGGTTTTGTCATATTTCCACGTTTCATCATGGATGCCGTGCTCATGCCCGATCTCCGGGATGATTTCAACCTGCACATATTCACAGACCGTGCAGTCACGCTCTCTGGAACCCGCTTCAGTCTCGGTGGCCTCTTTGGTTACTTTCCAATCGCCGTAGGTATGGTTTGCCACATTCAGCTTTTCACCACAGGAACACTCCTGCCAGTGCTCGGTTTCGTCATATTTCCATGCTTCATCGTGAACATCGTGCGTATGAACCGGCAGCGTCTCTGTCTGCTTATATTTGCAGACGGAGCAGGTACGTTCTCTGGAACCTGTTTCGGTTGTGGTAGGCTCCTTTGTTATCGTCCAATCATCGAAAGTATGGTTGCCCACTTCAGTTTTATCGCCGCAGTGGCATTCCTTCCAGTGCTGGGTTTTATCTTTCTGCCAATCGCCGTAGCTGTGCTCATGTTCAAGCATTGGAATGATTTCGGTCTGAACATGGTCGCAGACCGTGCAGTCACGTGCTTTGGAGCCTTCTTCGGTCTCGGTGGCCGGCTTCGTCACTCTCCATTCGCCGTAGGCATGGTTTGCCACATTCAGCTTTTCACCACAGGAACACTCCTGCCAGTGCTCGGTTTCGTCATATTTCCATGCTTCATCGTGAACATCGTGCGTATGAACCGGCAGCGTCTCTGTCTGCTTATATTTGCAGACGGAGCAGGTACGTTCTCTGGAACCTGTTTCGGTTGTGGTAGGCTCCTTTGTTATCGTCCAATCACCGAAAGTATGGTCGGCTACAGTATCTTGATTAACTTCTTTGCAGTAGTAGCATACCTTCCAGTGTGTAGTCGAACCGCTTCTCCAGTCGTCGGTATAGTAATGTTGGTGTTCCCTGTATCTATCAATCTGCTTATAGCCGCAGGTAAGGCACCGCCTTTCACATACGTCATGCTTCGTATTTACATCATAATAGATCAGCTCCCATTCGCCGAAGTTATGGGGGCTCTCTTCAGATATCTCTCCGCAGCTGCACTCTTTCCAATGCTGGGTTCCATTATTTTTCCAGCCGCCGAAGCTGTGTTCATGGGGGGGAGTAGGCCCCTCTCCGCCGCCGGAGCCTTCAAGTGTAGCCCAGTCACCCCATTCTCCTGGGCTGGTAACGTATTCGTTGGGAAACTCTCCGACAATGATGCAGCTTCTCGCCCTTATTTCAACTGTGTAATTTTCGCGAGCCTCCGTCATCAGGCTGCCATTAAACAGATGATATCTCTGTACTGTCAAATCGGGACCGTCAATTATTGTCTCGCCGAGCTTCAACCGAAGCTCGTATTGATACTGGCCGCCGCCCGAGGGCGCGTCCCACTGTACCATGCTTTTAGGGCTCTCTGCCCATCGTATGTTTTGGGGCATACCTGCGCCTGCCGCAAACACTGTCGCCGGCAGTATTCCTACCACCATGCATAAGGACAGCAGCAGCGCCAGCAAACTCTTTTTTCGAAGCATCTTCTTCATTCTCTCCTTTGCAAATAGAATCAGTTTTTGGTATTTCCGCCGTCCGGTTCGGACGGATCCTTTCCTCCGGCTGGCGGGTTATCCTGTGCCTTCCGCTTTTTCCTGTATAAGAATACAAGCAGCAGCGCCAGCAGGACAGCCGCCGGTATCGCGGCCAACAGAACAATGTAGACGGCGTTTCCATCCTTTTCGTCTCCCGGCAACGGGTCGGGTTGGATGATTGCAGAAACGGAGAAGGGGGTATCGGAACCGAGTACGGCATACCGGCCCGGGCCGCCGGCTTCAAAGACCAGGCTGCCGTCTTCGGCCTTTGCCTCTATGCGCTCCGGCTCGCCGTCCACCCGCACCGCCTGGTAATGGGCGTAGCCCTCCAGATGGCTGTTCATCGGGATGCGCACCGTCATGGCGCTGTCTTTGATTTCCACCGACTCCCCGTTCTGGCGGATGCTGATCTCATACACCGACAGCAGGCCGTCCAGTTCTTCTTTCAGCTCCGGCTTCTCTTCAAGCAGGCTCTCCGCCTCCATGACGCCGGCGTACAGCTCCACACCCTCCGGAACCGCTTCGGACAGGGAGACGGAAACGCCGGTATTTTCATCGGTCAGTTCCGCGATGCCTTCGCCGCCGGAATCCTGCCCGTTATCCGTGGTTTCCCCGGTGGCTGACGTCTGCGCGGCGTCCCTTGTCTCGGCGTAGCCGCAGACGGTGCAGGTGCGGCTCTCTGTATTGCCATCCGCCGTCCATGCGCCGAAGCTGTGATCCGCCGCATCCTTTTTGTCGCCGCAGGAACACGCCTGCCAGTGCTGTGCCGCGTCGTGCTTTTGGGTATAGCTGTGCTCATGGGGCGGTTCGGCTTCTCCGCCGCCCGACCCCGCCTTGGTCGCCCAGGGGCCCCATTCGCCGACGTCCGCCACCATATACTGGCCGTCCGGGTCGCCCACGATCATGATCCATCTGGCACGCACCCGTATGGTGTACTCTTCCTGCGGCCGCGTCACCACGTCGTTTGTGAAAAACAAATAGGTGTCGATTTCCACTGCCTTGGACTCGACCACATCGTCGCCCAGCAGCAGCTGCGCCTCGTATTCAAAGCTGTCGCCGGAGGCCGCTCCCGCCGGCCGATCCCACTGCACCTGGTTTTGGTAGCCCGACCAGCGGGGATTTCCCGGCACATATTCCCCCGCCGCCGAAACGGACAGGGGAAGGGCCGCGATCATCAGGCATACCGCCAGCAGCATACTGAAAAGCCGTGCGCCTTTTTGCCGCCCCGGCGGTTTTTCCCTGCGCATACGCAATCTCCTCCCTTTATCGCACCGGAGCGCCCTGCGGGGAAAGCGGCGTTCCGCATGCTCCGCAGAAGCGGCTTCCGGGCGGTATCTCCGCCCCGCACTGGGGGCATTTGTTTTCCAGCTTCGCCCCGCAGTTGTTGCAGAATTTGGTGCCGGCCGCACACTGGGTTTTGCAGGCGGGGCAAACCACCATACCCGCGTTCAGTTCCGCCCCGGCGTTTCGCACCACCACCGAGCGGCCGCCGGAGACGATGCACTGCTCAATCACCTGGAAAATCTCTTCCGGCAGCTTTTTCTGCTTGTAGGCGCCCACACCGGCAGTCACCGCCAGCGGCCATGCGATAAACCATCCCAGCGCGCCGGCGCCGATCTTATCCGACCATTCGCCCTGACCCACGGTGACGTTTAAGTTGTCATCCATTCGGATCATCTGCACCGTCGTAGCCATCCTCATGCCGGCAATGGTCTTCCAGCCGTCTTTTTCCTGACGGCCCTGCACCACATAGCCTTCTGTGGTTTCGGCGCTCTGTACCTCCATCCCTTTGGCGGAGGACAGGAACGACGATACGGCGTTCGCCACTACCTGGGTACTCATACCGGCGGGCAGCCGGAATACTCTCGATTCATTTGCCATAGATATCCCTCCAGATATTCAGATTCATTGTCTGTTTATTCGCTCTGCCGGGAGAGCGGCGCCCCGCATTCCGGACAGAATTTCACGCCCGGGGCAGCGGACGCGCCGCACGAGGGGCATACCGTACCGTCAGGCGCGGCCGGAGTTTGTGCAGCAGTCTGCGCAGCCTTGGCCGCTTCCGCTTCCGCACGGATCCGGCCGATTTCCGCCTGTGCCTGCGCCGCTGTTCCCTATACGGCATAATGCCGGTCCGGCACGAAACAGCGGCGGTTGATCATCAGCTCGTTCTCAAGGTACTGGGCAACCTTATCGGCTACGGCGGTCACCGCCCGTTCCTCTCCCTGGGCCGACAGGCCGGGACAGGGTTCACGCATGGAAACCGTCAGTCCGGTCCCCACATCCTGTATCTCTGTCGAAAGGCTGAAGGTGCTGACGTTCCCGTAAACCGAAAGCCGGGCGACCACCGCGCCGCTTTCCTCTTTCCGGTATTCCACCCCCTCCGCGTCCAGCACGTCGTAAACGGCCATCTGCACATACCGCCGGACATAGGGAAGGAGCCTTTTCACCTGACGCATTCCGTTTCCCTCCTTGTCATGTATTCCTTGTTTGCGGTTTTCCGCCGCTTCCCTATTCGATGTAACCGCTGATGGGCTCTGCATACATTTTGTTTTCAGTCACCGGCTTGTAGCGGTCACTGCCGGTGCTTTCATACCATCCGGCCTCCGCCCGGTAGATTTCGCCGGTCTGCGTGTCGTACACGCGCTCGTAGCCGCCGGTTTCGTCGCTCTGCATCTGGCTGGTGATGTCCTGCTCGACGTTCCGGTCCTCCCAGGCCGCCATGATGATTTCCAGCCTCTCGTTGGTGATGCGGCTGATTTCCTTTGACATCGCCACCTTTTCTTCACCGGCCTGCTCAGTGGCTTTTACGAAACTCTCAGAATAGGCGAGCGTTCCAAGGCATTTGGTGAGGACGCTCTCCCATTCGATGAAGGTATCCTTCGCGGCGGTGACCGCCATGACGTTGTATGCCATGTAGTAGCCGCCGTCCGCCCGGGGGATGATATATCCTACCGGCAGTCCTGCGGCAATATCAACGCTTCCGAAGTCCACCACCGACGCGGCGAACATCCCCTCGCCTTCCTTGCCGTTTTCGGTAAAGGACGCCCGCAGCGTCTCTTCTCCCAGAGCATACGAGGACAGGAGGCTGGCCGAGGCAAAGCGGTCGGTCACGGCAAAGCCGTCAAACCGGGGGAAGGTATAGCCGGCATAGCTCGGCTCCCACTGCTCTACAAACGCCGCGTATTCCGAAAACAGCTTGAAAAAGTTTTCGGTGGAGGGGGTTGTCAGCACCGGCGCCTGGGAAAGCATCTGCGCCCATGTGTTCCCCATGGTGACGTTATACGCATAGGCGTCCTTTCCCTCCTGGCTGTGCAGCAGGCCCTCCGCCTTCAGCAGGACAAACATCTGGTTGAGGGGCTGGCTGGGATCCTGCACCCGGATGGAATGGTACATGGCCGTACCGCCGCTGGTGACTGTCCAGCCCTTGGGGATCTGCAGGCTGAAATCCGCCGTTTCATACAGCTCGGTTTCGATGGACCTGGCCGCTGTCTCAGTGATTTTTACGTCGTTTTCTTCTTTCGTGATGGTCCCGTCGCTGTTGACGACAGGCTCCTTTCCGCCCGGCTGCCCCTGCCCGGCGCAACCGGCGAGGGAGAGCGCCAGCGCCGCCGCCAGCAGCAGGGATAATACGCTTTTCTTTTTCATAGCAGAATGCCTCCTGATCGATTTTTATTAATTTCAATAGCCATCCAGAGCGAGGAGCTTCTCCATCACATCCGGCGGGTATGCGATGTAGCCCGATTCATAGTCCTCGCCTATCGCCTCCGTGGCGGGGAGAAGCTTGTAGTCCGCCGTGATGATATAATCATGGGCGATGGTGAGCACGTCGCTGTAATACCGGCTCAGCAGCTCCAGCTTTACAAGCCGGTAGCGGTTGCCGCCGCCGAATTTTGGGAGATAGGCGGCGGGGGTGCCGTCGGCGTTAGTGGTCTTTTCCTCATAGCTCAGATCATTCTCGGAGATATCGTCGTACATGATCTGGTAAAACGCCTGATCGGTCGCCAGGATGTTCCCATTTAAGATGGCAACCGCTTTTTCTCCGTCCCCCACGGCCTCGTCCGCCACCTCGTAAACAATATAGCCGTCCTCATCGTCGTCAAAATAAATCCCTTCAAAGTTCTCGGAGGGGAGCTGTCGTTCTGCCGCCGCCTCCAGCTTCCCGTCTGCGATCAGCAGATAGCTGCCTCCGACGTGCACAATCCGCTGGGCTCTGTCCCGCAGCCCGACGTCCTCGGTCAGCGTTTTTCCGTCTGCGCTGTAGCGCCAGGCGTGCGTCAGGACAGGATGGAGATACTTGCTCTCCGTCGCAGTGTACGGGCCGTTGTTGCTGGCAGACTTGACCGAATACCGTTTGCCGCCCCGGTAGACCACCTCCAGGTCGGCGCCGTTGAAATCGTTGGCCTGGAGGTAGACGGGCTGTTCCGCAAGGGGCAGGGTTCCCACCTCCCGGCAGTTCTGTCCCCCCGGCAGGGTCGCGTCGCAGCGGTACTGATAGATTTTTCCGCCGGACAGGAAGACGCTGGACAGATTGCCGCCGGCCTTTTTGGGGTTGAGATCCGAAAAGACGGTTTGCAGGCTCAGCACGCCTTCTGCGCCGGTAAAGGTTTTGTAATCCGACTGGTCAAAGGCGACGCCCCGCTTTTTCAAAAGCTCCTGCTCCAGCGTTTCCGGCTCAGGTTCCGGCTCCGGCGCCGAAGCGGCAGGCGTGCTGCTGGCGGACGCTGTGGAGCTGCCTGTATCGGAAGACGGCTCCGAAGGCTCCGTCCCGCCGGAGCAGCCGACAAGCAGCAACCCCATCGCCAGCAGAGGCGGCAGCAGCCGCCTGCAGAGGCTTCGCTTTTTGGTATATTGAATCAAATCGGTTTGTTCGTTCATTCTCTTTCCTCCTGAAGCTGGTGTGCGGACAGCAGGGCTTTCTCAGCCCTCCAGTTTCAAAACCCCGCGGTTCACCTTCATGGCAAGGATCCGGCGCACACTTTGGTTGATCCGCTCTTCGCTGATTTCTCCCAACGCGACCGCTTCCTCCAGAGCGGAGACGGCCGCCTGCGGGTTTGACGGGCAAAGCAGGATATCTACTCCTGCCGACACCGCACGGCGGGCGATTTCCCCGCTGGTATAGGAGTCGGTCAGCGCCTTCATCTGCAGCCCGTCGGTAATGACCACTCCCTGAAAGCCCAGCTCCTCCCTGAGCAGCTCCGTGACGATGCGGTAGGAAAACGGCGCGGGCTGGGCGGCGTCGATTTCGGTCAGGATCAAATGCCCGATCATCACCATATCGCTGCCGGAGGCAATCCCCGCCCGAAAGGGCAGCAGTTCCTCCCGGCGCAGCTGTTCGAGGGGCTTCGACACATATACAGCGCCGTCATGGGAATCGGCCAGCGTATCCCCGTGGCCTGGGAAGTGCTTCAGCGTGGTTGCCACGCCGCCGCTGTGAAAGCCCCGGACCGCCTCAGGGATCAATTCAGCCGCCTGTGCGAAATCGTCGCTGTAAGCCCGGTCGCCGATGACCGTATTGTCCGGATTCGACCACACATCCGCCACCGGAGCCAGGTCGGCGTTAAATCCCAGCACCCGCATATCCGAAGCAATGGTGTGGGCGTTCTGCCTCGCGGTTTCCGCCCCCTGGTCCCTATACCCGAACATCGGCCCGATATATGTCGTACCCACCGTACTCATCAGCCGGTTGACGCGCCCGCCTTCCTCGTCGCAGGTCAGTATGAGCGGTATTTTGGAATAGCTCTGGGTGTTGGACAGCATTTTACATACCTGCTGCCGGCTTTTCAGGTTGGGACGGCTGTATATCAGGCCGCCCACCGGCATATCAACAAGCGCCTGCCGTGTGGTTTCTCCGGCCGCTGTTACACCGGAAACGCCGGTGAGCAGTTCCGGGCTGAGAACCAGCATCTGGCATATCTTATCGCGCAGAGACATCCCTGCCAAAATATCGTCTATACTGCTCCAGGCGACAGAGGGCCTGCCGCTCTCCGGCGGCTTGCTCTGACTTTCAGGAACGCTTGACGACGGGGCGGACGGTTCGTACGCACTCTCCGCCATCTGAGATGGAGCCTGTGTCTCAGACGTTTCCTGCGACGCCGGTATGCCGGATTCCTGGGAAACAGAACTGCCCGAAGAAGTGCTGGGATTTGCACACCCGCCGGATATGGCGATGAAAGCGCAGCACAAGGCGGCGAGCATTCTCTTCCATTTTATCCCCGTCATTTCTCACACCTCCTGTCCCCTGAAGCGGCGTTTTTTAAGCGTCTTCCTCCCCTTTCGTCATCAGGGTATTTTCCAAATGCCGGACGATCTGGTCCAGCATCTCCTGCAGAAGCCGGTACGCTCTCTGCTCCGGTATCCCGTCGCAGGGGCGGCGCAGCGAAACCGTCAGTTCGGTTCCAAACGCTTTTTCCTCCGCCGTTATGGAAAGGGAGACGTCTGTTCCGTCCTCTCTCCATTCGGCAATAACCCTTCCCGGCTCTTCCTCCCCAAAAGTAATCCCTTCCTGCCGCAGCACGCCGTACACCGAGCGCAGGACAAAGGAGCGCACATAGGGAAGTTCTCTTTGAACGTATTCCATCATTTCTTCTCCTCCTGAATTTTTGGGGAACCGCGGCAGACGCCGGGAAGTGGATTCTTACGCCCTCATTTTAGGTGAAAAGAGGCCGGATTGTCTATGCGTAAATCCCGCCAATCGTATCAAAACAGGTGGCGGTGAACCGCCATTTTTCAAAAAACCGATGGCGGTCAACCGCCATTTGTGCATATTATATAAATCAAAGCAACTATTTTGAGGCTTTATATATGCACAACTTCTAATCGTTCCAAATAGGGGTTGAGGTGTACTTTTCGTTCCTGATTTTTCCTTTCCCGGATGCCGAATGGCGTAAATTTCATTTTTCAAGTGGGGAAAACGATGTTTTTTATCAGGACAATTCGTTACCGCACACAAAAACACCCTGCCTCTCCTGAGAGAAAGCAGGGTGTTCTTTTATCCTGTATGTTAATCGTTACGGTAAAGCAGGTACATAGTGATGCGGGATTTTGCGCCCGTCTTTTCGTACAGGGCGGAGATATGCCGTTCCACCGTCCGCTTGGACAGGAACAGGCAGTCGGCGATCTCCTGGGCGCTGCTGTCCGAAGAAATCATCTGGGAAAATACATCCCATTCCCGTTCGGTCAGCCCGTATTTTGCGATGAACGCCTCCCTGCGCTCTTCGTCCGACTTTTGGGAAGCAGGCGGCTCCTTGGGCTCCATGACGGCGTTCATGCGGGCGGTATACACGGCCATAGCAACGCTGACCGCCACGAACAGCACCAGGGCGATGACAATGGCGGCCAGGCTGTTGCCAGTGGCCAGCAGCGCCACCGATCCGTTGGTGATCAGGGCGGCGCTCACGTTATTCATGGCGCGGCCCATGCCCGCCCACAGCGACGGCAGGCGCATATGCCGGGAAAGCTCCATAAAGCTCGCTGTAAAGAAGACAACGAAAAAGCCCGAGGACAGGTAAAAGACCACCAGTCCGATCAGGAACGGAGCGCCCAGGTTCAGTACCACAATGGACAGAACCGACATCATCATCACGCAGTACATAATAAGCCCCATATACTTCCGCTTGCGGATATCGAAGACAAAGCCTGCGGCGAGGCCGCTGAATGCCAGCAGCAGGCGGGGCCACTGCCCGATATCCGTCCCGCTCGCATGACGGAGAGTCACGGCATTGTCCAGTGTGCTGAACACGCAGGCCATCAGCACTACCAGCAGCGCCAGCATAATGCCCGCCGTCCGTTTTTTCCGGGTGAGGGAAATGTCTTCCGCAGGTTCCGAAGAGGCGCCCGCAGTCTCCGTCATTTCGATGCGGCTTTGGGCGGCCTGTCTCGTTCGGATGACCAGCAGGCTCAAAGCCGCCAGGAATACCGAAAGAAACGCCGCCTCCGCAACCTCCAGGTTGACAAGGTTGTTGTTTGCATACTGGAGCAGAATTCCCAGGGCGTAGGCGATCCCCGCCAGCCGTGCCAATGCATTGTCGCCGTCTATGGTGACGGCAGCCAGATAGTGGACGGCGCTGCCGAAAACGCCCAGCAGCAGGAAGAGCACCATCCCTGCCGTCATGGTCGCCGCATAGGAGATATGCTGCTGGACAATGAAGGTACAGATAATCGCACCCAGCGCCAGGATAAAGGTCAGCGCGCTTTTATAGCGCCTCCCGCCCCAGCGTTCCATGGCCGGATACAAGAAAAAGCCGACGGCGCTGGCGCCCAGCGCATAGTTCTGGGCAATGACAGTTCTCCCTTCCGTCACCGACAGAGAAATCATATTGACAAACAGATATTCCGCCCCTAAAAAGACAAAAGTAAAAATACCGATCAGCAGAATGGCGTTGACAGACGCCGGCTTTCTCAGTTCCCCTTTCATCGTACCACCCTTTCCACAGAAGCCGCTGCAGGCGTCCCGTTATTTCTCCGATTCTTCCGTCAGCTCCACTACATCCCCGATGTCACAGCGGAGCGCCCGGCAGATCCGCTCCAAAACCTCCAGGCTCACATATTCGTCCCGGTTCAGCTTTGCTATCGTAGAGGAGGACACATCTGCCAACTCTGTCAGGGCGGATTTTTTCATCTTTTTATCAATCAGCAATTTCCACAGCCGGTTGTACTGGACAGCCATACGCTTCATCTCTCGCCTTGTTTATGGAAGACAGTATAGCACAAAAATCGTGAAAAGTCAATGGATTTTATGAGATGTCACATATTTTTACGAATGTTAAGCCAAAAGAAAGCAGCCGCTCCTTTTACAGGCTCCTTTTACAGCCATAGACATTTACCGCTTTTTATTTCCAACGAGGTGAAGAAGCTAAAATACAGGGGAAAGGAGTACGATTATTTTCTGTTTACTCTGCAATGTTTATTACCTCGACACCTTTGCTCTTAGCGTAGTTCACTGTATAAAAAGTTCCGCCCTTGTTTTCTGTGAGATAAGAAATACAAGCAGAACTGTTATCAACCAGATGGCGATTGCGTTTATGCATACAGCCCCTCGTGTACTCCTGAGAAGTAGAAGTTGAATTAACCATATAAAGAGCCGATAAACTTGTGAGTAATCTCACAGGACATCGGCTCTTTCTCTTTTGATCTGGATTTTGACAAGCTCAGGACTAAGTAAAAGTTATGATTTTTCAGTTCTGCTTATAGGAAGTGAAATATCTTATAATCGGCATATTCACATCGTTTAATAAGAAGCCATAAATCTATACAATATAGAGAGAAAGATTATATTGAATCAAGGCGGTGAGCTTATGAACGAGAGAAACAACGATTTTGATTTCGATTTTATGCCGATAGGACAGGCGATTAAGAAAGCCCGTGAAGCAAAAGGAATGACGAGAGAGCAGCTTTCTGGAATAATCGGCTACGCTCCCAGACACATTCAATCTATTGAAAATGAGGGGAAATATCCAAGCATCGAGCTGTTTATCCAACTCATTCAAATGTTTGATGTTTCGGTTGATGAGTATATATTTCCTGACAAAGAAGCCAAAAAGAGTTCCGTCCGCAGACGCTTAGACGCACAGCTCGACAAATTAGACGATAAAGAACTGTCCGTGATTGAAGCGACTGTAAATGGACTATGTAAAGCAAAAGAACCAGAGGAATAAACCTCTGGTATTCTTTTGCACTTTGTTAATAAGCCGGACAACCGTAGCCATAGATTACGCTGCTGCCGATGGGGTAGCTGTTCTGCCGGCACTCGTCGCCTGAATTGCCTTCGACGGTGTAGACCGTGCCGTTTTCCACACGTTCGACAATTCCAACATGGTCGGTTAGACCGTCGCCCTCCCAGTCAAAGAAAATGATCTGGCCTGCGGACGGGGTAAAGCTGCCGTCCTGCCAAAGCCCGCGCTCCTTGAACCAATCAGAACCTTGAATACAGCCCGCAAACTTCGGGATAATACCGTTTTCGATATACCCGCATTCATTTGCGCACCACGAAACGAAACACGCGCACCATTCAACGCGCCCGGAAAAACCATACCACGACCAGTAAGGTTCACCACCGATATTCCCGATCTGCGAAAGCGCCACCGAAACGATTTCCCCATCGCTACCGCTAATCCCATACAAAACGCTCGTCCAAAGGGAATTGTTTTCGTCGGCCAGCAATTCGGCAAGTTGTTCTCGCTGATCTTCATTAAACCCATACTGATTCGCCATATCCTCGGCGGTCTTGTGGCTGACCGTGATATAAAGATAAGTGCGGGTCTGTGTTGTAGTCGTTTCTACAATGTTCCCGTGGCCGTCATCGGTTTCGGTGACAACTTCCTCGGTCTTGGTTTCGGTTCGTGAAGATATTTCATTCATCTGCCAGAAAATATCTTTGAGAATGGCTTTCTTGGAATCGTCTATTGTAGCGACCTCCTGCGCATTATCGGGGTCGGTAGTGGTTTTGACCGCATAGACAGAAAGCACTTCCGGCCAGACGGCACGGGAGCCGGACATTTCCAAAACGTCATAGGAGATATTCGCCTTTGTGGTGTCAATCTGCGTTTGATAATCGGCATTGATCTCCTGAACGACGTTCTGCATCGTATACCCTGAACCACTGTCCTCGCCCGAAAAGAAAATACCGAAGCAGGAGCCGATCAGCAAAGCAATTAAACAAATGATGATAATTACTAAAACGGCAATCCAGCCACCGGCAGCGATGGCGGCAATCAGCGCCTTTGTCCCGGCGATAATCGCCTTGACCGCAAGGGCTATGGCTTTGGCAACCGCTTTTGCGGTAACTACGGCGGCTTTGGCGGCGGCACGGGCAGCGTGAGCCGCCGCCCTCGCTGCTCTCGCTGTGGCCTGTGCTGTCTTTTGGGCTACCTTGGCCGCCTGCTGTGTGGTCTTGATGGCAGTTTTCGCGGTTTGTTCGGCGGTCTTAATGGTTTTCTGCGCTGTTTTCACCGAACCCTTTGCTGATTTAATCGTAACCTTTCCTGTGGATTTCGCCGTCTGCTTGATATTCTTTCCGCTGCGCTCAAGCGTCTTGATGGATTTTTTAGCGGTATCGGCAGAGTGGCGCATCCCGTTTGCGGTTTTTTTCTGCGCCTGCTTTTTCGGAATGTCCGTCTTTTTCTGCTGGAAGTGTTCTTTCGCTTTGGAGATGTTCTCTTTGGTCGTGCGAACCCCACGGCGGCCTTGCTTGTCAAATTGATGGACGGCTTCACGGGCGGCGCTCTCGGCGCCTCCCGTGATACGGTCTGCGGCGTATTCATTTGGTGAATTATCCGCAGAATAGAGACCTTGTTCCGCTTTGTCTTTGGTACGGATATAGGCGTCTTTCATTCGTTCGGCGGCAACCGCCGATTTGTCGATTGCCTTGACCGTACGTTTTACAACATTTCTCGTCTTTATGTCGGGCATAATTTCACCTCCAATCCGAGCCGAGCCAGTTCATCACGCAGAGCAGAGTAAAACGCCTTGCCGTGGATATTTCCGCCTGCTTCCTGCCACTTTTTCTCAAAATCAAACCGCACGGCAAGCTGACGGACAGAATAATCTTTGCGAAATGATCTCCAAGTGTTTTCGTCCCATTCTTCAAGACGTTTCCATAAATCAGGAAAATACCGATAGAGTTTCCGCAATTCAGTAAGTCCCTGCAACGGACAGCACCAGCAGGAAACACGGCTGAAAATGCGATACAGGCCGCCCCAGTCGAACCCTTTTGCATAGCAGTAGGCAAGGCAGTCTTTTTCGGTCATGCCCCACTCGACAAGCGGATAACATTTGTCTTTCACCCGATCTGTTTCATCGGCGGCAATTCCTACATATTCAATGACTGTATAGTTTTCTTTCAGCTTTTTCAAATAGGCGTTGATAACACGGATTTTCAGCATACCCGTACACCAACGGTTTCGTGGGCCTGCCCAACTCATACCCCGGTACTGCGCCAAAGCGGGATTTTTTCTTTTCGGAGAGTAGTCGTTAAAATAGTATTCAAAATCGTGCTCCGCTTTCAGCCGGATAATCGGTCTGTTGATATACGTCTCTAACCGGTTGATGTGTTCATACATCTGCGGAAATTCAATCCCTGTATCACAAAACAGAATCAGATCAACAGGGCGGTTTTCTTCCAAAAGACGCAGGAGCATTGCAGTTGAATCTTTCCCGCCCGAAAGAGAAAGGACATATTTTTCAGGTTTCATCGCCGCCCACCTCCCCGTCAGGGGCGGCGACCTGTTTTGCTACGACGACCATTCTGCCGTTTGTCCTGCTGTATTCGCAGGTGGAAAGCGTAATCAGTTTGTCGCCGTATTCGGCGCCCACGCCCGTATCATAGATAGAAAGTTCCTTGCATTTGGAGATATAGGCGTCAAAGTCCTCCGCAGAATCGGCAAGGGTAAAATGATAATACTTGAATCCCTGTTCTGAATAGGCGGTGGTTTTGAACGCTGCGATCACTTCATATTCCCCGAAACCGGAAAGGGTATCGAAACGGATAATTTTGTGTTCCCGGTAAAAATCCTCATCGGCATATTTGCAGAGATCGGAGAACATCGAGCCGTTGCTCATATGATGGCCGTAAACCACGCAGTTGTCGGAAATTCCGAGGTCGCAGTTTTCCTGCACATAGGGAACGCCGTAGGCGCTGTACTGCTTGTCAAACCCCCGTTTCAGATAGTAATTCGGTTCGTCGATGGTCTGCATAACGGGATAGTCGATATTTGTTCCCTCAATGGAAATCCAGCCCACAAAATCGGTGTTCTGTTCGTATACCGCCGCATATTTCTCATAGGCGGTTTGCGTTGTGGTTTCGGTTTCGGATTCCTGCGGGGCAGCCTCCGGCGTTTCTTCCTCGACCAATGCAGAAATGGTTTCAAAGGTTTCGGCGCTCTTTTTGTCATCAAGATACTGCCGGCAGAGCATAAAGCCGGAGAAAAGGAAAAGGGCGGCGCAAAACGCCGCCCCCGCAAGTATCAATTTTCTTTTCATAGATCGTCCTCCTGTTTTATCTCGCCTGCTCTTTGAGAACCGGCGCTTTGGATTTTTCATGGCGCTGCGTTTTAAGCTGGCGCAGATCAGATTTTACCGACTGTTTTTGCTTTGCCTGTTTTTCGTTTTGTTGGATTTTATCAATCAGCCTATCCGCACTTCGCTCCATTTTGGAAAACGTGTCGCCGCAGGATTCCAGAAAGTCTCGCAGCTTGGCAAGCATACCTTTGTCCGCTTCCAGATTGCCGGCCTGTTTCGCCGATCTGCCTAAAAGGGCGCGGCCTGCGTTTTTCATATGCCCGCCGACTTCGTGCAGTTCCCCGCGAATTACGTCAATCTGACCGGCGCTTTGGCGCATAGACTGCGATATATGAGAAAATCCGCTTTTGATTTTGGAAAGGGCGGTGGAAACCCGCATAGCTTCCACCGCCCGTATCAGCGCCGATTTTCCTTTTTCCTTACAGGTTTTCACCGCATTTCCGGCGGCGTCGATCAGCCGTACCTTTATAACGGAGACCATTGTTTTAGCCTGATGGATTTTATCTTCTGCCTTTGAAATGATCTTGCCGCATTGGTTACGGATTCCCCGGTCGTGCAGGCGTTTTACTTCTGCGTGCATTTCCTGAATTTCATTCATCATAACGGACAGATTGTATTCCATACTCTCGACATATCCCACAAGGGATTGTACGTCCTCTTTCTGCTTGTGCAGCCCGTTTTTCTCCAACACTTCGTATAAATCGAGGATTTGCGGGTGGACGTTCAAACTAATTGTTTGAGATTCCATTTACGGCACCTCCCATAACGCCCTCACCGGGCTTGGTGGTAATGAGCCTGTAAAGCTCGGTGTTTTTGGGAAACTTATTCACGAACGGGACAAGAGAAGCGCCGTATTTCATCAAGCCGCAGCCTGCGTCCGCATTGGTGATATAGCTCATCTGCTCGGTGGAGATATTCAAAAGCTCGGCAAGTTTGGCGCGGTCAGAAGCCGCCTGATTCAACATCACCACAAATTCCGAGTTGGATAACATCGTGCTTGCCTGCACCGAATCCAGCAAATATTCGACATTCTGCGTAATAGCGCAGGGGTGGGTGTTCCTTTTACGGAACTGCCGCCACGCCGAATTGAAAAAGTTGGCGCTGTATTCATTTTCATAAACAACGTGGAACTCGTCGATAAACAGATGGGTACGCTTTCCCTTTTTCCAGTTTGTCGTAACACGGTTGAGCATAGCGTCGGTGATCGTCAGAAGTCCGGCAGGCTTTAACTGTGCGCCGAGGTCGTGAATATCATAGGAGATAATGCGGCTCGAAGTATCTACGTTGGTTTCGTGGGCGAATACGTCAAGAGAGCCGGAAGTGAACAGCTCCAAAGCAAGGGCGAGGTCGTGCGCCTCCTGTTCGGGCTGTTCCAGCAGCTTTTCACGCAGAGTACAGAGCGTAGGAACTTTGCCGGTCTGCGCCTGCTCCCTATAAACAGCGTCGGTACAACGGTCGATAATGGATTTATGATGAGCGCCTACGCCGTTTGGGTCAATCTGTTCAACCAGCGACATAATAAACTGCGCCTTATCAACAATCGGGTTGTTGTCGCCGTAGCCCTCGACCATATCCATAGCGTTGATACGGTCACGGCCGCCCGCCGCAATATGAATCACCGAAGCGTCCTTTCCGATGGCCTGCACAAGCGGCGTGTATTCTCCCTCCGGGTCGCAGATGATAATATCGTCCTCGGTGGCAAGCGCCAGAAAGATAATGAGCAGTTTAGCAAAAAACGACTTGCCGGAGCCGGGGATTCCGAGCAGGAACATCGACTGATTCAAAAGGTTTGACATATTGCAGAGAATCAGATTGTGGGAGATGGCATTTTCTCCAAAGAAGATACCTCCCGGCTCCCGAATCTCCTGAACCTTAAACGGCATAAACACCGCAAGGCTTTCGGTCGTTAAGGTGCGCAGGGTATTGATTTTCCGCAGGCCAATCGGGAGAGCCGTATTCAGTCCGTCAAGCTGCTGGTACTTCATCACGGCAAGCTGGCACATATGTTTTCGGGCAGTTGCCAAAATCGCCTCGGTGTTGCTGTCAAGCTGTTCTTTGGTGTCGGCGACGTGAACCAGCGTAATCACGGCAAACATCATTCGCTGATCTCTTGTCGTCAGATCATTCAGAAATTCCCGGAGCTCGCTTCGCTGCTGCTCCATATCATACGGAACGATGGAAGAAAAATTTTGATTGGCGTTCTGCCGTCTTTGCCAGTTGGTAATATTCGTTTCAATCCCTAACAGGATTCGTTCGACCTCACGTACCGCCTCGTCGGTCGGCACAGGAATAACGTCAATCGACAACATCATATTTCGGTCAATGTCGGTAAGTTCCGTAACCATATCGTCCTTTACATACGAAGCGTAATCTTTCAAGAAGATAACCCTTGCGTATTTCTCGCCGAGCTTTAGATAATCGCTGTGCTTTTCCACGCTGTCAGGGCAGATATAGTCCTTAAAATCGTGTCCTCGTTTCATCATTTCTTTGGCGTCAAAATGAAAAACGGCTTCCTCGCCGGGGCGATAGAAGTCGTGAAGCACTCGCAGTTTATCGGTAGCACCCAGTTCGGTACATTTGGAGCCGAGGGCGGCAAAGTGGGAAGTCAAATCCGAACCCACACGGGCAAAGTAGGACCGGGCCTGCTCTATATCCTTTTTTGTTACGGAGATCGTGATATATTTTTCCTGCATAATACCGTTGCCGGCAGTTGCTTTTGCAAGCAACACATCGTTGTATTCACGGCGGTATCGGTCCAAGCCGTCCTCCCGCATAGGCAATAGAATCTCCTGTTCAAAATCTTTGCGGTTCAGCCTGCGGTTGTTGATCGTAATTTTTGTTGTCGCTCCGCTGTCAAAGCTGTTGAGAAGCTCGGAATATAAACGCCGGGGGTGAGGTTGTCAATTTGGATTTCACCGTTAGGGCTGGTCTGCACAGTCTGATTTACGCCGTTTCCCGTAACCGTAAAAGTGATTCCCTCAACCTTGCCGTCCTCGCTGGTTTTCACGATTTTGGCGCTGCCGTAGCTTACCTTGATATTCAGATAGCCTTTTATGGGGTCGTTGACCGTCTGTGCATAAGTCACGGTGTCCTGAACCCCACCGTCAGGGCCGTAAACGCCGTCCGTCCAAGTGATGATACCCCGTCTTTGAACAGTTTTCTCGGCGGTGATGGTAACGGTATCGCTCGGCGCTTTCTCGGCGGTAATCGTCAGCTTATTGCCATTAACGGAAAAACGGATTCCCGAATCGCTTGCTGAAAATGAATAGTCGGAAAGGACATTGTTCTGATCGGTCAGCGTGGCGGTGTATTTCTCGCCGTCCCATTCCAGTTCGATATTCTGCGCTTTCCCTGTGGATTTTGCAAAGAAGCTCGGCAGTTTGGAATGGTTCTGTACGCTCGCTGCCATTGAATCGTAGTAACGCATAATCTTATCATAAAGGGGGTGCTCCGGGCTGATCTGGTCGAGGATAGCGTCTTTGCCGCCTGTGCTGACTTTATTAAAATCTTCGTCACGTTCGCCCACGACGGTTTCCCAAATCAAAAGCTGCGTGGCGACCGCATGAGCCAGTTTATCGCCGCCCTCGTTCTGCGAACGCCAAGAGGTCGAAATTGTACCCGTATAGCCATACTGAAAGATTCGACCGATATACAGCTTTATATCATCGGGAGAAATGGTGCTGTTATAGGACGAGGGGTAATTATCCCAAAAATCTTCACCCTTTTGCGTATAGCTGTCGCCGGTTTCCTGCGGAACACCGACCTCAATGCAGTAACAGATATTGCCGTTGTACGAGCCCATTGCGCGGACAGTCGTAAAACGGGAACTGCCGGACGACCAGCCGTTCATAAAGGTGTGGCTTCCGTGCCCCCATTCTGCGCCGTAATTTTCGTCGCCGTCACGAGGGAATGAAACAAGGTAAACCTCGTCGGTTTCTTCGGCGGCATAAGCGGTCGTGCCGAATCCAACGAGGGTAGTAACGCACATCAGCGCCGCAAGAAACAGCGACAGAAAGCGTTTGGCTTTTTGCATTTTCATCTGAAATCCTCCTTAAAATGAAAAAACGCACCGTTTTTTCGGTGCGCTCTCAAAGTGAAATATTAAATTTTAGGCATAGCCGATATACAAATCATAGCTCCCGTCGGAGCGTTCCTCCGCCCATATCCAGACATCGGTTATGTCACCGTCACGGCTGTAACGGTTCAATCGGCTTTGAATATCCCGTTCCAGATACAGGCTGTGCGAACCTGCGGTGATCGGGTTATCCCAACAGGCAGTAGCGTCAGGCGAAAGATTCAGCCCCACGCTCTCGGCATACCCCATAGCATAATCAACCCACGTCTGAATATCAAATTCCGGGACGGTGGGTTCTTCGGCAGTCTGTGGCGTGCTTTCTTCTTCCGGGGGCATTTCTTCTGTCTGCTCTGCTTGCGGCGGTGGCGTTGTCTGCGTCTCAACGGATTTTGAGGATTCGGTTTGCGCTGATCTCGTTTCTTCGGCAGGCGGCGATTGACTTTCTGTTGTTTTGCTCTCCGCCGCAGCCGATTCGGTTTCAACCGCAGGTGATTCCGTTCCTGCCGCAGCCGTGGATTCTTCGGAACTTTCTTTACTGTCCGAACAAGAAACAGTCCGATCTTCCTCCGGCTCCCGGCTTTCCATAGCCCCGCTTGATTCCTCATCACTCATCGTCGATGATTCACTCTCGGTACGTCCCTCAGTGGTCTGTCTCTCTGTTTTTGCACAACCAGACATTGAAACAAGAAACACCGCCAAAAGGGCGATTCCGATTGCTTTTTTCATTCTTCCCGGCCTCCTTTGCAGCTTCATTGTACGGATAACGCCGAATTTCTGCAAAGGTATGAGAGATTGAAAGCCTTTGAAAATACTCTTTTTTCGGGTAGTACAGGTAGTTTTGAGGGGGTGAGGTGTGGAGAGGGGGAACAGCCGAACGCCTCGCAGGCCTCGGTTTGCAAAAGGGTATAGCTATCCCTTGTTAGTAAAATTCTATCGTTCCATATCTCTTTGGCGCTCCCGTTTTCGGTAAAGCTCCAATGCTTTGATAATGGTATCTTCAATCTTCTGTACGGGCGTCCCCGGCGCAAAATACTTGCTGATACGTTCCTTTGGTATTTTGAATTGCTCCCGTTGGTTTGGCTTTTCCTCCTGCATAATGGATAGAATTACCTCGTCTGTCAGCTTGCCGTCTTTGCTAAACTCTTTCATTTTGATTGCCTGTGCCAAAGACGGGGTGCAGTCCTCGCATTCCATTGTTTCGAGCAGGGTTTGCTGCTGTTCTTTGGAGAGATAGGAAAGCTCAACAGCGGGACGGAAAGCGATCTTCCCGTCGTCTACCATTTGCAGGACAGGTGGGATAAGCTCAGTCAGGCGGATATATCTTTGGATTTGCCGTGCGCTGTCTGGTGCGTTTTGCGCTAACTGTTCGTCAGAACGTGACTTCGTGTCCAGTGGGCGCGAAGTTAAATCGTTACGCTGACCTTGCCTTTTGATAGCCTCCAGCTTCATTTTATAGGCAAATGCTTTTTCGGACGGTAAAATCTTTTCTCTTTGCAGGTTACTGTCCACCATTACGATAGTCGCTTCGTCATCGGTGAGACTGCGGACGATACAGGGAATTTTCGAAACGCCTGCCAGTGAAGCCGCAAACTTTCGCCTGTGGCCTGCGACCATTTCATAGCCGCCGTCCTCTTTCGGTCGGACGAGAGCAGGAACCAAAACACCGTATTTCTTGATACTCTCGACCATTTCAGCCATATCATCGTCCTGCCTGACCTTGAACGGGTGATTTGGGAAGTCGGAGATTTCGGCGGGATTCAGCTTGATAACTTTTTCAAGCTGTGCCTCCGCACGGCTTTCATCGGTAGAGAACAGGTCATCTAACGGCGTCATTCCTAAATCTCTCGGTTTTACGCTCAATCTCCAACACCTCCTTTGTCAGCGCACGATATGCGGCGGCGACTTTCCCGTTTTTGTCATGGGCGTAGATACTCTTGCCCCGGCCGCTTGTTTCGGCGGCTCTCACGGAAAAGGGTATTTCTGTCTGAAATACACGGATTTTCTCGCCGTAATGGGAGCGCAGCGACGCAATGATCTCCTTTGCTTCATTGGTTCGGCTGTCAACCATAGTAAAAAGAATACCGTCGATTTTCAGCTTGGGGTTGATCTGTCGCTTTACTTTGGAAATAGACTGCATAAGCAAATCAAGACCCTTTGCCGATAGGAACGACGGCTGCGACGGAATAATAACGCTGTCGGCTGCGGCCAACGAATTGATAGGCATCATTCCGAGAGAGGGCATACAGTCAATGAGGATATAGTCGTAATGGGGCTTTACCGCATTGATATATGTCCGCAATACGCTTTCACGGCTCATAGCGTTTATGAGCCGGATTTCCATACCCGACAATTCAATGTTTGCAGGCAGCAGATCAACGCCCTCGCCGTGGTGCAGAATACCGCGACCGTCAGCAATCGGGGTGTCGTCAATTACGTCCTGCATAATATCCGCAAGCGTAACGGGCAGTTCGTCTGGTTTGGCATAACCGAGGGAAAGCGTCAAAGAAGCCTGTGCGTCTGCGTCGATCAGCAGAACCCTTTTGTTCTCCTGCGCCAGCCCGATACCGAGATTTGCGGTCGTCGTTGTCTTGCCCACGCCGCCCTTTTGGTTTGTCACCGCGATAACTTTGCAATTCGCCATTTGGGTTTTCCTCCTTTACATAGATTTAGCCGCCTGCGGCGATGGCAGACGGCTATGTACGGGTATGAAAAAGCCGCTTGTTCCATTACAGAACAAACGGTCTTTTCGGATAGTCATATGTAGTTTTATCTTCTGACCGGAGCATTGGCAACCTTTACGATCAGCTCATCTACACAGTCGGTATATCTGTCTTGACGAAGTAAAGCATTTTTCAAGCGTACCAAACTTTCAATAACAATGCGGGTTTGCTCATAGTCAAGATAGAGGTAATATTTTTTGTTTCGCATAGTATCGCCTCCTTATGCTCTTATTATAGAAAGACAGGAATCGGGCTGCAAATGTAAAAAGAGATTTTTTCAAAACGACTTCCTTTACATAGATTTAGCCGCCTGCGGCGATGGCAGACGGCTAAAATTCAAACCTGCACTTTCAATTCATTTTTGTATTCAGCATAGTGGGCGCTCAATACATAATCAATCACATATGGTTTAGGAATAAGGTATGTATGCCTTATGTAATAGTGTTTAACATGGTTGCCCCTCATTAGTTTTCGGGCTGTTCCATCGCCTATACCGCCGAGCATTTCTCGAAATTCCTGCAAGGTAACAACATCGGGATAGCTGGCAAACAGATTTTCATAGTATTCACGTTTTTTCATAGCAATACCTCCAAATGATTTTGTTGTCAATGGCAGAGAAGTATGCTATAATTTTGACAGTTTAATTGATTGGTACGGGTAGTGGATTCAATATCTAATACGCCTGCCGATTAGCCAAATGTCCCTCGGAGTGACCTCCGATGTTCAAATTTGCTCTCAAAACGAGCAGTTCCAGAAAAGCTCGACAGAACAAGGTTTTTCACATTAAGTTGCCCGAAATCCTTGATTTTTGGGCTTTTTTTGAGGGAGACAGGTTCCGATAAAGTCCGCCAAATGGATTCGGTTTCAGAGTAAATGGTAAAACTCAAAATCCGTTGGGCTAATCACCCGTGTGGGTTCGAGTCCCACCACCGGCACCATAATAGATAAACCTGTTTCAAAGATAAAACGAAACAGGTTTATTTGTTTTTTTAATTATAAACTCGGCAAATAATACAATGGAACAGTTTTTTGTGTTGATAAATTAAGATATCATGATATATTGCTTTTGGCGATGAGGTATGACAAAGTAATAACATATAAAATTTTCTCTTGTATTATAATTGAAAGAAAAATTTTTTCAATTCACCCAATAAACCAGTAATTTCTGACACTTTATAGTCGAAAGGCAAGTGAAAATAATGAATGCGGATAAAATAGGAGGGTATATTGAAAGGGTGTATGGTTATGCGGTCAATCATACCTTTTCAAGAGAAGAAGCCGACGAGCTTTCTCAGGAAATTTTATTTGCGGTGGTACGGGAGCTGCCAAAATTGAAAGATGACGGTAAATTTGAACCGTGGCTTTGGGGCATCGCAAATAATATCACAAAAGCATTTAGACGTTACATGGGGAAACAGCGCGCCATATATTCCTATGATACCCTTGAGAATTTATCCTGTGAAGATGAATATGGAAGCGAAAACGAAGAACTTTACGATTCGCTCAGAACTAAAATTGCTATGCTTTCAGAAATGTATCGCAGCATCATTATTTCTTATTATTATGACGGTCTTTCAACAAAACAGATCTCTGAAAAGCTGCATATTCCGGAGGGAACAGTCACTTGGCGGCTTTCAGAGGCTCGTAAAAAACTGAAAAGGGAGTGTACAGAAATGAATGAAACAGCATTGAAACCGGTAAAACTGATGATTCGTATCAATGGTGACGGAAATTATAAAGATCCGATCAGCCCATTTCCGTATGTTTATATCAATGACGCACTGTCGCAGAATATTCTGTATTACTGCTATGAAGCGCCTAAAACAGTAGAAGAGCTTGCAAAATTGTGCGGTGTTCCTGCTTATTACATTGAAGATTGTCTGGAAAACCTTGTGAAGCGGGAAGCGATGTCGGAAGTATCAAAAGGAAAATACAGAACAGATTTTATCATCTATTCAGAAAAAGCAAGAGAGTACGATGAAAAGGCAAAAGGTATCTTTGAGCCTGTCATTGACGGCTTTGTTTCGTCTTTAAAAAAGCTTGCCGATTCTGCTGAAAATCTCGGCATATATACTGCCGGAAAACCAAAAGAGGAACTTATTTATCTCTATGGTATTATGGCAATGGAGCATTTAAGCGAAAAGCATAATTCGGTTAAATGGGTTGAGCGTTCTGTGCGGTATGACGGCTGTCGCTGGAGTTACCATGCTCATTTGATGAATGACAATCAATACCCGATACGAGGACTGGGACGTGAAGAATCGTCAAATCTCGGAAGCAGAGGTAATTATAAGCATATTTCGTACCACTTCGGAGATTTTTCCTACCGTGAAATGATGTTTGATAACGAGATAAACATTTGCGAAGATATTTTGCTCGGAAGAGAAATTGAGGATACAGATTCGGCTGCGGCGGCAATCGCAAAAGGATTTATTTCCAAAAAGGATAACGGCAAATTGTTTGTTACTGTTCCGGCATTTACAAAAGAGCAGAAGCAACAGTTCGATCTGCTGACAGATCAAACTTTTGAATCCTCAATTGACGAATACTCTGATGCTGTCCGCAAGTATGTGAATGGTTATCAAAAGCTGTTTCCGGAGCATCTGAAGGATGATGTGGTACGAGCTTGTAACTATATGTTTTTAACGCTTTATGCTACTCATATCTGCGATATAGCAAAGGAGAGAGGACTGCTTATCTCTCCTTCTGACGGCAGTATATGTGATGTATTGATACAACATAAATAGTATTTGCTCATAAAATAGGGATAGGCTCTGAGAGTTGACCAATCAAGTGAAAAATACAATGTTGTTTTAATGATAAACTATGCCAAGGCAACAATACAAAAATGAACATTGTAAAGATGAATCTTTATGTTATACTTTTTAATGATAAAAACAAATAAGCACATAATCTTTGGAATTGGTTCAAATCTAAATTCTTTAGCATCTTTTTTAGTCCCTGTTTCCATAAAAAAGCACTGCATGACAAAGTTGATTTTTCATGTTGTGCTTTTTTATCCTATGAATCAATCAAATAGAAAGAGAAGATTTTATGAATTATGCAACGAAATTATTCCCGGAAAAATTAAAAAAGTTCAGGGCAAAAGCGTCGGGAGTATCATCTTAGGGTGTATCCATATCTTTGGTCCCCTACCTTTTGAAGTACAGAAGCAAAATCTATATGTTTGCGTTTAAAAAGCAAAACCGATGATTTTGCAAAATATTTTCATCAGAAATTGACAATAAAAAACATGCCACACTATTTTTGCCGCAAATAGAAGTTATCTGTTATTTTCCGCAATCTTGAATTCGGACATGAGAGGTTGCCTTTTTTATACTTTCCCCCAACTGTTTTATTCTAAACCATCAGCTGTTTTGCCTTGTATGTGACGAAAAGCAAAGAAATACCGGCGGCTTAACAATACCTCTTCCGCTATGCTAAAAGTCTTAGAATATGATCAGATGCTTCGTTTATATTTTTAAAAATTCAATATTACAGAGCCTTTCGCCGAAACTTATACAAACACAGCTTGAATCAACACCATATAAATCGCGGTACCGGCAAAAACACTGAAAAGCGTATTGCGTTTCCATTTATGCAAAAAGACTACCGCCGCAACTGAAATCAATTCCGGAAGTCCGAAAGGATATGCTGTGATTTCCTTTAAACAATATACAACCAGCATACCGATCACCGCAAAAGGCAATACCGAACCTAAGTATTGGATAGCTGAAGGTATTTTTCTTTTCCCCCCAAAGATAAAAAACGGCAAAAAACGCGTCAAAGCGGTAAAAACAGCAATAACCAGTACGGAATTTAACATATATCCTTCTTTCACGGTTCCTCTCCCTTCTTTGAAAGCACTTTCCGAAACACCATTAAAAGAACGGCTATCAGTACCATTGCCGGAATAATAAAACGATCCGCGCCAAACAAAAGCAAGCACCCTGCCGATACTCCCATACCGATCAAGGCCACGGCATGATTCTTGGTACTAAGCCATTGCTCTACAAAAATGACCGTAAAAAGCGCCGTCATAGAAAAATCAATCCCGCGCATATACTGCTGAGGAATCAAACCGCCCAGTACGGAACCGATACCGCTTCCAAGTATCCAATAAAAATGATCCAGCAAAGAAATAAACAGATAGGCCCGCTTTTTATCAATTTCTTCCGGGATATCGGTGCAAAGCAGGGAATATGTTTCATCGGTTAACCCGAATATCAAAAAAGGCTTAGCCTTACCGGTATTTTCAAACCGTTTCAACATAGAAATACTGTAAAACAGATGCCTCGCGTTCACCGTAAGCGTCATCAGCGCAATAGAAAAAATTGAAGCGCCGGCGCTTATTAAATCAACCGCAACATACTGCATAGAGCCCGCATAGATAATACCGCTCATCAAAAGCGCCCAGCCCAAGCCATATCCCGCGTTTTTTAAAAGCACCCCAAATCCTATTCCCAATACTATATACCCCGCCATTACCGGAAGTGTTTTGAAAAACGCGTAAAAAAATGCTTTTTTCATAGAAATCCTCTCAAGCAAATGAAAACAAATGTTGATTTTTACCAAAATTTATACTTTATTTTATCAAATATAATTCTTTTCCAAAACAAGTTTTTTGTGTTTTTTCGGTAAAATGCCGAAAACGCAAAATTTGTTTCTACTCAAAGAATCATTTTCGCCTGCAAATAAAATGCTAAAAAACTTTATCTTCTTTCAATACCCGTCTTTTTTATACCGTAAGCAAAAAAACAAAGCCCCGTTAACGCGAGCTTTGTTTATGGGCAAAACCCTATAAAAAACAGCCTTTTTACATTTTCTCCGGCGCATCGATGCCCAATAACGCAAGGGCGGTTTTAAGCACATCGCGTGTGCAAAGCGTAACCAGCAAACGAGCCTGTAATACGGGTTCCGCCTCGCTGAGAATTCGATTTTCAAAATAAAACTTATTATAACACTGTGCCAGCGCCGCGCTGTAACGGGTAATAACAGAAGGCTCATATTTTTCCGCCGCTTCTTTCACCACGGCAGGAAACGCTTCCAGTTTTGCAATCAATTCTTTTGAAGCTTCATCTTCCAGTACCGAGAAATCAGCCTTTTCCGCTTCACAGGCGGGTGCTTTCGCGATAACCGAGCAACAGCGCGTATGCGCGTATTGTACATACGGACCTGTTTCTCCTTCAAAATTCAGGGCTCTGTCCCACCAGAAATCAACATCTTTAATTCGGCTGGAGAACAGATCATAAAAAATCACCGCGCCGATTCCCACCTGACGGGCTACCTTTTGTTTATCCGCAAGTTCCGGATTTTTTTCATTGATGATATCCAAGGCCTTTTCACAAGCACGGTTCAATACCTCATCCAGGTATACCACATGTCCTTTACGTGTGGAGAGTGTTTCTCCCTCAAAGCTGACCATACCAAACGGCACATGAATCAGGTCTTTCGCCCAAGGATACCCCATAAGCTCAATCACTTTAAACACCTGTTTAAAATGCAAATTTTGCTGATAGGCCACAATGTATAAGCATTTATCAAAATCATACATTTTTTTACGGTAAAAGGCCGCGGCCATATCCCGCGTAGCATAAATAGAAGCGCCGTCGGATTTCAGAAGAATGCACGGAGGCATATCAAATTTATCCAGCTTTACCACGTAGGCGCCTTCGGAAAATTCCAGCAGATTCTTTTCACGCAGTTCTTCAATCACCGCGCCGCATTTATCCTTATAAAAGCTCTCACCGGCGTAAGAATCAAAGTGCACATTCAGCATATCATAAATTCGGGCAACATCCTTTAAGGTAATATCCTTAAACCATGAAAACAGTTCCAATGCCCCGGGATCATCGTCTTCTATCTTTTTAAACCATGCCCGTGCTTCTTCCTGCATAGCCTCATCCGCTTCTTTTTCAAAGCGTACATACAGCGCTATCAGGGCGTCAACGCCTTTTTCCTCAACAACGGCTTTATCTCCCCAGTGATGAAAAGCACAAAGCAGCTTACCGAACTGTGTACCCCAATCGCCTAAATGATTGATAGATACCACTCGATAGCCTAAAAAACGGTAAATCTTGGCCAAAGAATTTCCCAACACCGTAGTAGTCAAATGGCCGATATGGCAGCGTTTGGCGATATTAATGGAAGAATAGTCCATACATATCGTTTTTCCGCATCCCTCATCAGAACTGCCATAAGTCTCGCCTTTGGAAAAAATTTCTTTCAGTACTGTTTCAGCGCGTTTGGCAGGATCGATAAAAAAATTCAGATATCCCCCCTGTACGCAGCATTTTGAAACAAAAGGCGGAAGAAGTAATTTTTCCTTTAATTCCTGTGCGATGACCGGCGGCGCCTTGCGCAATACTTTTGCAAGCTTAAAACAAGGAAAAGCGAAATCACCTAATTCCCTTTGCGGCGGAATCTCGATGTATTCCGCGCATTCTTCTGCACGGATACCGGTTGCCTCGGCAATTCGTGCGGCCAATTCATTTTTAAAATTCATATCATCCAATCCTTTATACCGTTTTTTCAGCAGTCTTTTTCTTCTTTTCGATTTCTCCCGCGCGGGTTAATGCGATTTTTGTCAATACGGGGCCGATCAGTTCATAGACCAAGGTGCCGCACAGAACGACCGTAACAATTTTATCCGAATAAGCCGCCATCTGCGGTTCTGCCGCTACGGATACGGCCATACCGATTGCCACGCCCGCCTGCGGTACCAAAGCCAAGCCAAGGTATTTTCGTATATTTTCCTGTGCTTTGACTACAGTAGCCCCCAAACGTGCACCGACATATTTGCCAACAGCACGAAACACTATGTATACAATGCCTACAATGCCCACCTGCGGCAATATATCTAATTGAAGATTCGCTCCGGAGATCACAAAAAACATCATAAACAACGGCGGGGTCCAGCGTTCGATACCTTCAAGAATCTGAACGGAATCCTGACGCATATTGGCAAATACCGCGCCGATCATCATACATACCAAAAGAGAGGAAAGCGGCAGCCAGCTGCTGATAATTTCCGTAAGAGCAATTCCCAAAAACACCGCGGCCAGCATTAAAGAAAGCCGATTCGCACGCGATTTAAAAAACTTCATACAAAGAGAAAGCACCGCACCGATAGCTCCGCCCAAGGCAAGAGAAATAATAATTTCCAGCAGTGGTACGGCGGCTACAGAATAAAAGGTAACAGCAGAGGCATCGTTAGCAAACACCTTTGCTAACGCAATGCATACCGCAAAAATCATCAAACCGATAGCGTCATCCAACGCCACTACAGGCAGCAGAGCGTCCGTAACCGGTCCTTTCGCTTTATACTGCCGCACGACCATCAAAGTAGCTGCCGGGGCCGTAGCTGCCGCGATAGCGCCAAGCACTAAGATCATCGGCACAGGTGCCTCCTGACCGCCAACGGCAAAATGTACCAGCGTCAAGCCCAGCATCACCATGACCACGGCGCCTACGGCTTCAAAAAACGTAATACAGATCGCTCTTGCCCCTATCTGCTTTATATGCTGCAGTTTAAATTCGCCGCCGATGGAAAACGCCACAAAGCCAAGTGCTACATTAGTAATAACCGTAAAGGAATCCAGCGTTTCTTTTGTTACCAAATGACCGATAAAAGGGCCGATAAGCAGTCCGGCGAACAGATAACCGGTAACATTAGGCAGATTCACCAGTTTTACAACGCGTGAAAGAACCAACCCGGCAGCCAAAATAAAAAATATACTCAAAAGCATGTTGTCCATCGTGTTTTAATTATCCAGTCCTTCCCAGAAAGAAACGGGCAAAGCAAACATAATGCCTTTTTTGCGCAAACCTTTTGTAATATCGCGTACAATTTTCTTTGCGTCCTCAAGCTTTTCTTCATCCACCAGCATCAAAAGCGTATGGTTACATTCATAATCCTGCGTAACCAATTTGCTGATACTGCCGAAAATCGGCGCCGCATCAACCTGCGAATGCATCAGCGTGTGCTTTAAGCTGGTAGTAGGAATTACAATCCCGTTAAGGCCGTCCTCTTTCAGACGAGAAAGCGTTTTTAAAAATTCTTCCGAATCCTCCAATGTAACAACCAAAAGCTGCATTCTATCCGCCTCCGTTTATTTTTGTTCATTATACTACCATTGCCGTTAAGCCGTCAAATCCTTCTTAAAAAAGGTCTGACTCCCGATATCTTCTCAGGAGTCAGGTTTTTTTATTGGAAAAACGCTTGCATTGCCCGATATGCCATAAACACATCCAGCTTAGCCACCGTTTCAAACGGCGCATGCATGGAAAGTACCGGTACCCCTACATCCACTACATCAATACCAAGATTCGCAATATATTTTGCCACGGTTCCGCCGCCGCCAAGGTCAACCTTACCCAGTTCCCCGATTTGCCAAAGCACGCCGGCCTTATCAAGCATAGCGCGTATTTTTCCCATATATTCCGCGGAAGCATCGCTTGTACCTCCTTTACCGCGAGATCCGGTATATTTGGTGATTACCACACCGTAATTCAAAAAGGAAGCGTTCCGCTTTTCGGAAACATCCTGAAAGGTAGGATCTACAGCTGAGTTCACGTCAGCCGAAAGACAGCAGGAAGCCCGTTTTGCATCATCGGGTTCTACCCCTTGCATCCGCGCGATATCGGAGATCACGTATTCAAGGAATTGGGAATTCAGGCCGGTATTGCCGTCAGAGCCCGTTTCCTCTTTATCCGCCAAAACACAAATAACGGTTTTTTCGGGCATCTTTGCTTCTAAGCAGGCCATCAGCGCTGGATATGCGCAGACTCGGTCATCATGGCCGTAGGCACCGATCATCGAGCGGTCAAAACCAATGTCCCTTGCCGGATACGCCGGTACGAGCTCCAGCTCCGCCGAAAGAAAATCACTTTCGGTAACCCCGTATTTTTCAAACAAAATGGACAAAATATTCAGTTTCACAAGTTCGCTGCCCTTATCACTTTTAAAGGGATGACTTCCCACTAAAACATTGAGTTCCTCTCCCTTGATACCGTCACCGAGCGATCGCTTGTTCTGTTCCTGCGCCAGATGCGGCAAAAGGTCATTAATAACAAAACAAGGTTCATCCTCTTTTTCGCCGATACTTACCTCTATAACACTGCCGTCTTTTTTCACAAAAACGCCGTGCAGTGCCAAAGGCATTACCGCCCACTGATATTTTCGAATGCCGCCGTAATACCGTGTTTTTAAAAGCGCCAGTTCAATTTCCTCATACAATGGATTGGGCTTAAGATCCAAACGGGGAGAATCGATATGCGCCGCGCCGATATGCATACCGGCGGAAGCGTCCTGTCTGCCCAGCACAACAAAAGCGGCGGATTTTCCCCGGTTATTGATGTAAAAACGGTCTCCGCTTTGATAGCGCGCCCCTTTTTCAAACGGTTGAAACCCCGCTGCTTGCGCGAGTTTTACCGCCTCTTTTACGGCTTCCCGCTCTGTTTTTGCATGATTCAAATACTGTTTATACCCTTCACAGAATTGATCCGCTTGAACAAGCTCTTCTTCACTGACCTTTTGCCGTCCGTGAGTCCGTTGGCAGAACAGCTTTTTTTTCAATTCTTCTATTTTGTTTTCCTCCATAAAAAATCCCTCCTGTTTTTATTGATACACCTTTCATTATTCACGTTATTAAAGCAAAACAAACTAAAATCAACAGTTTTTTTAATTTTTACTGCTCCGGCTTCATTTTTTCGGCTTCCTCCGGCACAAAAAGCGAAATCGCGTCGGCAATGCGGGCAAACTGCGGCAAGTCTAAGGCCTCGCCCCGAATATTCTGCTGCAGACCGCACTGTTCTAAAATTTCTTCCGCCTGCGGTCTTGTAAGAGAAAATGCCGCGATCAGATTATTGACCAATGTTTTGCGGCGCATCGAAAAAGCCGCATGGATCACGCGAAAGAGTCTGTTTTCGCTTTGTACCGCTACCGGCGGTTTTTGCAGTTTTTCCAGCCGAATCACCTGTGAATCCACCTTCGGCGGCGGATAAAAGCAGGAGGCGGGAATCTTGGAGCATAAAACAGGTTTGGTATAATACTGTACGGCGCAGCTTAATGCTCCATACTCCGGCGTATTTTCCCTTGCCGCCATTCGCAGAGCGACCTCACGCTGTACCAGAACGGTGATTGTTTGAAAAGGCACTCCGCTTTCCAACAGCCGCATGATAATAGGTGTGGTAATATAATAAGGCAAATTTGCCGTCACCGCAAAATTTTCCGTCAGCTCTTGCTGAAACAATTGATGAATATCCAGCTTTAAAAAATCGGCGTGAATCACCTGAATATTCTCAAAACCGTCCAGTGTAATACGATGCACCGGAAGCAGTGCTCCGTCCACTTCCACCGAAACCACTTTTTTTACCCGCCGGGCAAGCACACGCGTCAGTGTTCCCGCGCCGGTACCGATTTCCAATACTGTTTGCTCCGGAAAAAGACAGGCATCATCGGCAATTTTATTTAATATTCGCTCATCGGCAAGGAAGTTTTGTCCAAGAGATTTGGAAAAACCAAAGCCACAGCCTTCCAAGATTCCCCTCAGCTCTCTTCCGGTCAGTTTCTCTATCATGCGTTTAACTCCATCCATTTCTCCATCGCATCACACAGCGCTTCTTCTGCTGCTCGATATTCATTCTGCGCTGATAAAAGTTCCTGAGGCCGCTGATAAATCTCTGCAGAAGCAAATACTTCCTCCAGGGCCGTCTTTTGCTGTTCCAATGCGGATATCTTTTTTTCCAGTTCCTGAATCCGGAGCTTTTTGTTTTTGATTTCCTCGCGGTCAGCCTTTTCCTTTGCCCGGCTTTTCGCCTGCCGGGTCTTATTGATACTCTGCTGTTGAGAAACTTCTTCCCGGTTTCTGACGCTGGCAAGATAATCATCATAACTGCCCGAAAATACTTCTATTTTTCCGTCTTTAACGATCCAAAGAATATCCGCGATCCGGTTGATGAAATAACGGTCATGCGATACCGCGATCAAAGTACCTTCAAAGCGTTCAAGCGCGTCCTCCAAAACCTCACGCGAATCCATATCCAGATGGTTTGTCGGCTCATCGAGCAGCAGCGTATTGCTGCCGGAAACGGAGAGGCGACACAGCGCGCAGCGAGCTCGCTCGCCGCCGGAGAGAACTTTTCCCGGTTTCAATACCTCCTCGCCGAAAAAAAGCATAGCGGCACAACGGGAACGAACCTGTGTTTGATTCAGTCTTCTATTGCCCGCCCAAACCATATCCATTACCGTTTCATCCCCCATAAAAGCCTTATGCCCTTGCTCATAATAACCGATATCCACATGGACTCCCCGGAGAATTTCTCCCTTATCCGGTACCTGCCGGCCTAACAGAAGGTTCAAAAGTGTTGTTTTACCTGTGCCGTTAGGGCCGATAATTACAATCTTTTGTCCTTTCTTGATATCCGCGTCAAAGTTTTGGAACAGAGTTCTTTGTCCGAACGCTTTTGCAAGACCGCGCACGGTAAAAACATCGCCGCCGGATGTACGGGCGCAATCGAAACGAAGACGCATATCCTCATGCTGCTGAGGCGCATCAATCAGCTCCATACGCTCTAAAGCCTTTTCGCGGCTTTCCGCGGCACGAATGGATTTTTCACGGTTAAACTGCCGAAATCTTGCGATAATGGCTCGCTGCCGCCGGATTTCCTCCTGCTGACGGTCAAACTGTTTTTGCGTAATGCGCAGTTCTTCTTCCCATTTTCGGCAATAATCCGTATAATTTCCCTTAAAGAAACGCAGCCTGCCATTTTCAATCTGCGCCACCCCTGTACAGAGTTTATCCATCATATATCGGTCATGGGAAATCAGCAATACGGTACCGTCAAAATGGGCAAGATAATCGGTAAGCCATTGCGCCGCCTCCAAATCCAAATGATTTGTCGGTTCGTCCAGCAGCAAAACATCATTGTTTTCCAGCAAAAGCCGAGCTAAAGCCAGCCGCGTCTTTTCACCGCCGGAAAGCGTGTCTACCGGTTTATCCCAAAACGCCTCCCCAAGCCCCAGCCCTTTGAGCACTCCCTGCAGCTGGCTTTTCCAGCCGTAACCGCCCAAAGCTTCATATTCATCCAAAGCACGCTGATATTTTTCTCCCAGCTCGCTTAAATCTTCCGAACAGCTCATCTGCTGTTCAATCCGATGCATGCGTTCTTCTGCCTGAAACAAAGGTTCAAAGCTCTTTTTTGCTTCTTCCAGCACCGTATGGCTGCCGACGGCCTGATGCTGCTGTTCCAAATAACCTATTCGGCAGTTTTTGGCCACGGAAACCGTACCGGCGCTGCCCTCCTGCCGCCCTAAGATGACCCGCATCAGGGTAGTTTTACCCGCGCCGTTTCGTCCGGTCAGCCCTACGCACTCCCCTTTTTGCACCGTAAAGGTAGCGTCTGAAAAAATCTCTCGGCCGTCAATGGCCACCGTTAAATGATTGATATCGATTAAAATCATATTCTTCTTCCATTGTTTGCTTAGAAATAAAAAAGCCAAAAAATCCGCCTAAAAATTTTAGGCGGATTTCGAATTATTTTGCGTACTCAACCTTTCGCGTTTCACGAACAACATTTACTTTTATCTGGCCGGGATACACCATATCGGTTTCAATACGCTTGGCAATTTCCTTTGCCATAAGCACTGTAGCCTCTTCGGAAACCACCTCAGGCTTAACGATAATTCTGACTTCACGCCCCGCCTGCACCGCAAAAGATTTTTCAACACCTTCAAAGGAATTCGCGATTTCTTCCAGTTGTTCCAGCCGCTTTATATAAGCTTCCAGCGTTTCTCTTCTGGCACCGGGCCGCGCGCCGGAAATCGCATCGGCGGCCTGAACCAGCACCGCTTCAACGGTCTGCGGTTCAATATCGTTATGATGCGCCGCGATACAGTGGACGACTTCATTGCTTTCACGATATTTTTTTGCAAGATCCACACCGATTTGAATATGCGTACCTTCCACCTCGTGATCCACAGCCTTTCCGATATCATGCAGCAGACCCGCGCGCTTGGCAAGAGTAATATCCGCTCCGATTTCTCCCGCCAGAAGTCCCGCAATATAGGAGACCTCCAAAGAATGCTTCAAAACATTCTGACCATAGCTTGTCCTGTACTTCAAGCGGCCTAAAATTTTTACCAGTTCAGGATGAATATTATGAATACCCGCATCAAAAACAGTAGCCTCGCCGGCCTCCTTAATTTGCTGTTCCACTTCACGCCGCGCTTTTTCCACCATATCTTCAATACGGGTAGGATGGATTCGGCCGTCCACAATCAATCTCTCTAAGGCAATACGCGCAATATCTCTGCGGATCGGGTCAAAACTGGAAAGAATCACAGCCTCCGGCGTATCGTCAATAATCAGTTCCACGCCTGTAGCGGTTTCAATCGCCTTGATATTACGGCCCTCCCGGCCGATGATCCGCCCCTTCATTTCATCGTTGGGAAGTGCCACAACCGAAACGGTAGTTTCCGCCACGTGATCAGCCGCGCAGCGCTGAATCGCCATGGTAATAATATTACGCGCGATCTTTTCGCCTTCGGCTTTAGCCTGCGCCTCAATATCCCGTACTAAAATAGCCGCGTCATGCCGGGCTTCATTCTCCACAGATTTCACAAGAGATTGTTTTGCCTCTTCGCTGGTAAGACCCGCTACTTTTTCAAGTTCAGCCAATCTGCGGCTGTTCAGTTCCTCCGCGCTGGCCAGCGTTTCTTCCAGTTCTTTTTCCTTTTTAGAAAAACGTTCCTCCTTTGCTTCTAAAGAAGAAAGCTTTTTATCAATTTGCTCTTCCCTTTGCAGCACTCTTTTTTCTAACTTTGTAACTTCATTTCTTCTTTCACGGCAATCGGCGTCGCATTCACTGCGAAGCCGATGGACTTCCTCCTTTGCTTCGGCAATCCGTTCCTTGGATAAAACCTCTGCCCGAGTTTTGGCATCTTCGATCAGGCGGTTAGCGACATCCTCTGCTCTTCCCATACGCGCCTGAATCGACCGTTTTTGAATAAAACTGCCGGCCAGCAAGCCCACTGCAAGTGCGCCTACCGCGGCAATGACAATCCATACCCATGGTTCCATCTTTTGCACCTCCTATAAAAATGTATTTTACTATCCGGAATTGTAGATATGTTAATAAAGAAATTGAAAAGTTTACATTATTGTTTTATTATACATGGTTCCGGGCCAAATGTCAATTGCTATATGGGGAAATAGGAGCTATATGTTGTATAGGTTACAAGGATATAAAAAAGCAAATAAGGAAGATCCCGGTCAAGTTCCGTTGAAAAGAAGCAAAGGAATACAACGATATCGTCTGTCAAAAAAAACAGTTCCTTAAACAAACGATGATTCGGGATTCTTTGAAACATAAATTCTTTACCGGGCCGCAATCGATAAAATACAGTGGATTTGGTCCCCGAAAGGCTTTTACGGAACAAAGCACTGATTCTTTCTCCGTATTTTGAAACATACGGTTAAAAAATTTTACATTTTCATTTGTCTTTCAACTTACTCTTTTCATTTACTCGCGCCCGCAGCCATAAAATATCCTCTTAAGAACAAGTACCAGCGTAAAAATATTGTATTTTTTATCTCATTATGTTATGAGCCAAATGCATTTACTTATTTCTTGTTAAAAAACGGATCTCTTGCCTTTCCCGATGAAAGCGAGAAAAAAAGAATTTGTAGTATTGTTTGGGAAAATTAAAGCGGTGTACCCAAACTGATTTTCGGTTCAGGGATTTATGATTGTTTTACGCAAACGGTTAAACAGCAGAAAAAAAGCTTTATAGCGGTGATCCCGTAAAAGATACCGGTTTATCTCCTTTTGAACATTGTTTTTAGAATGACGCAGCAGCAGATTTTTTCAAAACAGCAAATAAACCGCTCTTTCAAAGAAATTCTCTGTAAAGGATTTTCTAAAAAAAGGGTTGCCGTCCGCTTACAGCCGGCAACTCTTTTTATAAAATTTCTACACGGTTTTCTGTGCTTTATTTACAGGTTCTATCGCGTACTTTACTTTAAAATAGTCATAATAATCATTAAATTCTTTCATTTCGCCGCCCTTTACCTTGCGCAGGTATTCATGGATATCCAGATTCTCATGAGAAATTTCCAGCACGCAGCCGGCGATATTAGAGCAATGATCCGAAACACGCTCCAGATTTGTCAATAAATCGGTTAATATAAAGCCCAGCTCTATTGTACATTCTTGTTTTCGCAGTCTTGCGATATGCTGCTTCTTTAAATAATCACGCAGATAATCCACTACCTGTTCCAGCGGTTCTACCATAACGGCGCTGTCCAGATCATTATTTTTAAAGGAACGCAAAGCAAGATCTAAAATTTCCGATACCGCATTGATGAGCACATTCAATTCACGTCTTGCTTCCCCTGAAAATTCCAGCTTTTTATCATTGATTTCTTCCGCCGATTCCACAATATTAACAGCATGATCCGAAATCCGTTCAAAATCCCCGATCACGTGCAAAAGTTTGTTGGCTTCGGCACTGTCAGCCTCAGTCATGCTATGGCTTGAAAGCTTTACCAAATACGAACCGATTTTATCCTCATAATTATCCACCATGTTTTCTTCTTCCCGTATTTTATCCGCTGTCTTTTCACTGTAGGCAGAAAGCAAGGCAAGTGCTTCTTTAAACGAAGCAACCGAAAGATCCGCCATTTTAGAAGCTACGGTTTTACAGCGTCCGATCGCCACAGAAGGCGCGGCCATAAAACGCTCGTCCAAAAGTTGAATCTGCTCATTTTTGCTGTTATCTTTAATAATCAGATAAGAAAGTTTTTCAAGCTGATGGGAACAAGGCATAAGAATAAACAAAGCAATGATTTTAAAAACGGTATGCACAATGGCGATTCCTAACGGATTTGCCGCCAAGGAAGTAAAAGGAAATTGAAAAATTGCGTTAAGCAAATAATATGACGGCATGATAATAAGTGTTGCGATGATATTAAAAGAAAGATGAATAACCGCCGCGCGTTTAGCATTTTTTGATGCGCCGATGGACGAAATCATTGCGCTGACACACGTACCGATATTCTGTCCCATAATAATGGGAACCGCTGTGGCATATGTAACGCTTCCGGTAATAGTCAGCGCCTGCAGCACACCTACCGAAGCAGAAGAGGATTGAATGATCGCCGTAAATACCGTTCCTACAATTACGCCTAAAATAGGATTGGAAAACAACGTAAGCACACGAGTGAATTCCGGCACATCTTTTAATCCCGCCACCGAAGCGGACATGGTTTCCATACCGAACATCAACACGGCAAAGCCCAAAAGAATCATGCCGGTATCCTTGCGTTTGGCATTTTTCTGGAACATATACAAAATAACGCCGATTAACGCCAATATAGGAACGAAAGAAGAGGGTTTAAGCAATTCAATGATGAAATTTCCGCCGCCCTGAATGCCGGAAAGACTTAAAATCCATGAGGTAACAGATGTTCCCAGGTTGGCACCCATAATCACGCCGATAGCCTGTTTCAGGCTCATGATACCGGAATTTACAAAGCCTACGACCATAACCGTTGTAGCCGAAGAGGATTGAATAATGGCCGTAACGCCGAGGCCTAAAAGAAACCCCCGGAAAGTACTGGAGGTCATATTGCCTAAAATCTGTTTTAACTTGTTACCGGCGCGCTTTTCCAATGCGGCGCCCATGATATTCATACCGAACAAAAATAAAGCCAAGCCGCCTATCATGGTAAGTATATCAAAGATATCCATTGTTACCTCCAGCCATGATACAAAATATAAAAAGATATGACATTATTTTAACGCACAAATGTTAAATCAGTCCTGCAGCAAATGTTAAATGCTTGTTAAATCCTTTTTTTGAGGGTTGGGCAAAGCTTTGATAAAAGCAAGCAAATCTTGAAAATCGCCATGAGGATAAGAAGAAATTTCCTGATTTTTGCTGTTGATCAAACAATCCGTAAGCAAAAACACCCGCATACCCAGCCTTGCGGCAACCATATCCTCCTCTACATCGTTGCCCACCATCAAACAAGCTTCCGGGGAACAGTGTAAAGCGTCGGCAACAGCCTGATAATAGTGCAGATTCGGCTTGCAGTAACGGGAATTTTCATAAGTAGTATACAGAGCAAAATCTTCCGGTCTCAAGCCCGCCCATCGGATACGGTTTTGCGTTCCTGCTGCCGGAAATAAAGGATTGGTTGCCAACGCGACACGAAACCCGCGATACTTTGCCTCTTTTATTATACAAGCGGCCATAGGATCTTTTCTGCATACCCTGGCCACATCGTTAAACTCATTTTTATAAAATTCTTCAAAAAAAGGAATGTCTTTTTCCGCGTCCTTTCCGTATACGGAAAGAAAAACTTTCCAAAACACCTCTTTATTGGTGGCTTGTCCATCATTTTTTACCATAGCGGCGGTGCCGCGCCAAGTGGTGTCGCAAATTTTTTTGGATTCATATCCTCGCAGAGCGGCTTTTTGGGTCAGCAAACGAAAATATTCCTGGGTAAAGACGGTCTGATCCATAGGCAAAAGCGTTCCGTCAAGGTCAAACAATATAGTGGTTATCATGATTCTGCCTCTTTCTGTTCCGGAAAGGTAATCGTAATAGCGGTACCGCGGCCGGGAGTGCTTTGAACGCTGAGGGAAGCGCCGTGAAAATTAGCACCATGCTTTACAATGGAAAGTCCCAAACCGGTTCCTCCTACTTGTTTGGAATGACTCTTATCCACCCGATAAAACCGTTCAAAAATACGGTCAATATGCTGCGGTGAAATACCGATGCCATTGTCGCTTACGGTAATATAGGGACGTCCGTTTTTTTGTTTTATCTTAATTTTTACCCATCCGTTCTCTTTATTATATTTAATACCGTTATCGGCAAGATTATAAATCATTTCTTCAATGATACCGGGAATTCCGCTGATAACAAGAGCCTCGCCTTCTGCCGACAGCGCGATATGATTTTCCGCCGCGACTCCCTGCAGCCGCGAACACACTTGCTGTGCCACGGCAAGAAGATCAACCGGTTCTTTTTGTGCCATAATTGAATTTTCATCCATTTGAGAGAGCTTGATAATATCATTGACCAGCGTGATCAAACGTCCGGTTTCATCGTAAATACTTTTAGCAAAGCGAGGAATATCCTCACCGCGCACCAGCCCGTTGGCCATGATTTCGGAAATACCGTAAATGGAGGTTAACGGTGTTTTCAGTTCATGAGAAACATTAGAAGTAAATTCCCTGCGCATACTTTCACGCTGTTCACGCTCGGTAATATCCAACAGCATAATGACCGCGCCGGAGAGAGCTTTATCCACGGTAACAGGATTGGCAAAAAGCTGATAAACACAGCCGTTTTCCTCAAACTCCTCTTGGCAGTGCCTTCCCTGCATGGCCTCCTGCGCCGCGTGATTGAACACGGGATTTTGACTCAAGGTAAGAATGCTGTTGCCCGGAGCCGTACTCTCGGTGCCGAGCATTAAAAGCGCGCTGGAATTGTAAAGCAGAATTTCTCCCGATTTTCCCGCTACGATAAAGCCCTCCGCCATGTTTTCGGTGATGGCGCGGAATTCCTCCTGCTTTCGTTTTAAATCTGTCATTTGCCGTTGAATTAACTGGTTTTGCCGCAAAATGCGATGCAGCAAAGGAGAAAGTTCACGATATTCCTCTTCAATCCGGGGATTTTCCGGGTCAATTTCTAAAATAGGACGCATGATTTTTTTCGAAAGCGCAAGAGCTAATCCCAGTGAAAGAGCAAAAAGAACGGCAACAACGATAACCAGTGGCTGCAGAATGCTCAAAGCTAAAATCCACGCGGGATATTGCACACTGGAAAGACGGATAACGGAGCCATCGGAAAGTCTCTTAGCGCAGGCAAAAGAGCGCTGTGTAAAAGAAACCGGATATTCTTTTTGACCGAAGCCGGTATCAAAGGCATCGCGTATTTCGGCGTTTTGCAAAAGATCTTCCCCATTCTGTGAACCGTATCGCACCGTACCGTCGGGGGCAAGCCAGATAATCTGCTTCTCACTGGAAATGCCCGCAAGATATTCTTCCCCCGATATTTCAATACCGGAAGAAATAAACGTCAGTTCATTATACATTTCCTCGGCCAATTGATTATTAAAATGGCTGTAAAGAATGCCGATAACCAAGATGACACAAAGCAGAAGCGCCGTCATGGAGACCGACAAAATACTTCTGAAAATTTTTTCAGTCATAGAGGATACCTCCGATCCTTATTTAGAGTATACACATTTTTTGCCGATACGGCAAGGAGTTGTTGCAAAAGATACAGAGGTTTTTGAGGAAAAAGAGGATTGAAAAAAGAAAATTTTATGGTATAATAAATAAAAATCATTTATTTTATACTTTTTTTAAAAGAGGTACCCGAATGAAAAAAATCATGTTTTGTATCACGGTATCCTTAACGGTATGTTTGCTGGCCAGCGCGTTATTCCTATGCCTGTACAGGCCGATCAAAGCCATTCGGTTTTTGGAAGTCGCGGGGCCTTGCCCGATACCGGAAACGGTTGAATATGAAATTCCGCAGGAAATCATCGACAGCGTTTTCGGCCAAAAACGAAAAATCTACAAAATTGTTTCCCGGCGAACGCTCGGCTATGATAAAGAACTTTTGGAAAAATTCGAGATGAAAAAATACCGTCCTCTGCAAAGCATAAACGACGATATAGCCGCTATTTATACGACCGGAAATCAAAAGCTTTCCATCTATAAAGACGGTACGTTTTCATTTTGCTTTATCCGAGTTCCTCCTCAAGGTGAATTTCTGCGTTCATCTAACGAAATAATTAAGGACGCGGAAAGATATTTAAAAAGCAAAGATCTTCTTCCTGAAAATTTTTATCAGGATGGATGTTCTCTAATAAAACAATCCGGAAATGCTGGAACCAAAATCACGCAGATGGAGCCGATCTTTCGGTGCAGCATAGACGGATACGAAGCATACGGAAGCTCCTATATTTGCGTAACGTATGACAGCGAAGGTGTTTTAAGCGTGGATTCCATGTATTCAGGCTATGAGCCCGACAGAACGGTTTCCACCATCAGCTTTGAAGAAGCCTGCGCGCTGGTAAAAACGAAGAAAGCCAGCATCAGCTATGAAACGGAGGTTACAGAAACCCCGGATAAAGTTGTGATCGATACCGCAAAGCTGATATATTTTGATACAAGAGACTATAACGAAGGCGGCACACATATTTTGCCTTGCTATGTCTTTGAAGGACTGGCTTATGTGGGCGATGAAACAACAAAATTTCAGGCCACGGTGATGGCGATTCCCGAAAGCATGACGACGAGGTAAGAAAGAATGAATAAAAAACTTTTAATTGCAGGCGGCGCAATCGTGTTGCTGATTTGTGTGACGGTAAGCAGCTTTTTCTTGCTATCTCACAACCATAAAATTAAGCCTATTGTATTCTCTGAAGAAATGTCTATACAGCATCGTTTGCCGGAAACCATTGAAAATCAAATTCCGCAGGAAAAAATTGAAGCGGTTTCGGCAAAGAATTAAATATTTATAAAATCATTTCACCCCAAATCACCCAACAAACGAATCGTCTTTTGAATCTATTTGAAATGGATGATTATGATATCACAGAGTATACATATAGCACAGACTATGATACCGCGGATAAAAGGCTTACGATGTATCCGGATGGTTCTTATTCATTTCGTTATAAAAGGGATTTAAGAGAGCCTGTAAGCTTTACACTGGAAGAGTTAATTCCGATTGCAGAAAATGATTTAACCAAACTTGGTTTGATGCCGGATAATTTTTATCAAGGCGGTCAAAGTGGCTATCGGAGATCGGATGGAGAAAACGAACCAATCGTTCTTAGTTTTGGGCCAAGTTTTTATCGGGAAATAGATGGTTATATGGTATACGGAAGTTCTTTCATACGTACAGAATATGATAATCAGGGATTACTCAAAATTTCTTCCAGGTATTCTGATTATACATTCGACAGAACCGTTACTGCGCTTGATTTTGAGGAGGCTTATTCCTTAATTCGAAGTGAACACGCGGGAAGTAATCTTGAGGAGTTCACGATAGGTGAAATTGATAAAATTATTCTGAGCGATGTACAGTTGGTCTACTATGATACAGGAGACAGACAAGATCCCGGAACGCATATTCTGCCTTGTTATGTTTTTGAGGCGACGGCTTATTCGGGAGAGGAAACAACAGAATTTGAATCGTGGGTGATGGCGATTCCCCGCAGCATAACGACGGGGTAGACATATACGCGCCGTCTCTCTTGCGACGGGGCGGAAATAAGGCGCAGAAATTTGCCTTGTTTTTAGAATATTGGGCAGAAAGGAAGAATAGTAAATGATGAATAAAAAGCTTTTAATCGCAGGCGGCGCAATCGTGTTGCTGGTTTGTGTTGCGGTAAGCAGCTTTTTTTTGATATCTCACAACCATAAAATTAAGCCTATTGTATTCTCTGAAGAAATTTCTATGCAGCATTGTTTGCCGGAAACTATCGAAAATCAAATTCCAAAGGAAACTATTGATGCTGTGTTTGGTAAAGAAATGAATCTTTACAAAATTGTTTCTCGCCGAATAAATGGATATGATGAAGACTTGCTGGAAAAATTTCAAATGGAAAACTATAGTGTATCTGATGATCCGGAAGACTATGTTACTACCTATAAAACAGCAGATAAAAGACTTCATATCTATAATGACGGTTCGTTTACGTTTTCGCTTACACGGATTTCTGTAGATGAACCGCTAACTACATCTTTTGACGAGTTAAAAGTAACGGCAAAGGAATATTTGGAAAGCAAAGATTTGCTTCCTGAAAATTTTTATCAGCAGGGCTATACAAAATCAGAAGTATCGAGCAACGGGGAAACAATCGTTCCCCGTATGGGATCGAGCTTTGTGCGTAAAATAGATGGTTATGAGGTTTATGGAAATTCTTTTATTGATACAGATTATGATAATCAAGGACTGCTGAGTATTTATTCTATTTATTCTGATTATATGTTTGATACAACTGTACAAACAATTGGTTTTGAAGACGCGTATTCGTTGATGTACAGTGAAAGTAGTTATGTGCAAAATTCTTATAAAGAACAACTGTCAGAGAAAATAGATAAGATTATATTAAACAATGCGCAATTGGCCTACTATGATGTGGGGAGGGAAGGAACGCATATTCTGCCGTGTTATATTTTAGAAGGAATAGCTTATGCGGGCGAGGAAACTACAGAATTTCAATCTTGGGTGATGGCGATTCCCCGCAGCATGACAACGGGCTGAAAAAACGTTACTGTTTTCTTACATCAAAACAAGAACTTTCGCCTTTACGCGGAACTTTCTAACAAGATTTTTTCCACGGTTTCCTTTTCCTTGATCTTCTGCCGTGATGTAATTTTAAGCATAATGAGTATTTTTATCACAATCCAGAGAATTCATAATAAAGTGAAAAATATACTTTGCTCCTGAAACCGAATACCGACGCGAAAAAAAGAAAGAGCATATTCAGTTCCCGGATCATCAAATTCCGGGGATCCGTTAAACGGAACAGCTGAATATGCTCTGTTTTTTGCCTTTTGCGGATCTTTCTTTTTATAAACGGAAAGAACGGGCTTTACGGTTATCGGTTATATTTCATAAATATCCGATTCTTTCAGGGTTGCAAAGCCCTTAGCGTGAAGCGCTTTCTCAGCGGCATCGTTATCCTCCACCCGCATAACGGCATAGGCGGCAAAATCAGAAGACGCGGTAAAGGCATAGGTATATTCAATATTAATACCGGCTTCCCCCAAGGCATCCAGAACGCCGTAAAGCGCGCCGGCCTTATCGCTGATCTTTACCGCGATAACGTCAATAGAAGTAACAATGGAATAATCACTGAGAATTTCTTTGGCTTTTTTCTCGTCTGAAACGATGAGGCGCAAAATACCAAAGTCCTGCGTGTCCGCAATGCTCATCGCGCGAATGTTTACCTGCGCGTCAGATAGCGCCTTCACCATAGGCAACAGCTTGCCGGGTTTGTTTTCCACAAAAACAGATAATTGTTTTATGGCCATTGTGATTCCTCCTTAATCATGCAATTTTCGTTTATCAATTACTCTTACCGCCTTACCTTCGCTGCGCACAATCGTCTTAGGTGAAACCAAATGCACCTTGGGTCCTATTCCGAGCATGGCGCGCATGGCATCTGTCAAAATCTTTTCGCGCTGCTGTGTTTCTGCTATCTTGTCAGAGAATTGCTCAGCGGAAAGTTCCACATAAACATCAAGGGTATCGCTGTTTTTTTCACGGTCGACCACGATTTGATAATTGGGCGAGTAGCCCTCATTCAGCAGCACGGTTTCTATCTGGCTGGGGAATACATTGACGCCGCGTATAATCAGCATATCATCGCTACGTCCCATCGGTTTGCTCATTCTCACATGCGTTCTGCCGCAGGAGCATTTTTCTCTTGAAAGAACACAGATGTCTCTTGTTCTGTACCTGAGCAGCGGAAAAGCCTCTTTATCTAAAGAAGTGAATACAAGTTCTCCTTTTTCACCTTCGGGAAGGACTTCTCCCGTTTCAGGATCAATGATTTCCGCATAAAAATGATCCTCGTTAATGTGCATGCCCTTTTGTTCCGAACATTCAAACGCTACGCCGGGGCCGCTGGTTTCGGTAAGTCCGTAAATATCATATGCTTTGATGCCAAGACTGCGTTCAATCTCTCTTCTCATTTCCTCCGTCCACGGCTCCGCGCCGAAAATACCGGCTTTCAGCTTGTTATCCTCCGGCTTGTAGCCCTTTTCTGCCAGCGTTTCTCCTATGTAGGCGGCATATGAAGGCGTACAGCAAAGGATGGTAGATCCCAGATCCATCATAAACTGTATCTGCCGATCCGTATTTCCCGATGACATCGGCAATGTCAGGCAGCCTACCTTATGGGATCCGCCGTTCAGCCCCGGACCGCCTGTAAACAGGCCGTACCCATAGCAAACATGGCAAACATCCTCATTGGTTCCGCCCGCGGCAACAATCGCTCTCGCGCAGCACTCCTCCCAAAGGTCAATATCATGCTGCGTATAAAAGGCCACAACTCTTTTTCCGGTTGTGCCTGAGGTAGATTGTATCCGTACGCAATTTTTTAAATCCGTTCCGAGAAGTCCGTACGGATACGCTTCGCGCAGATCGGCTTTTGATAAAAAGGGAAGCTTTTTAATATCGTCTATGCTTTTGATGTCTTCGGGCTTTACCCCCTTTTCATCCATCAGATTTCTGTAATACGCCACATTTGTATAGACATGCCGAACTTGTTTTACGATTTTTTCATTTTGTATTTCCCTGATTTTCTCATAGGGAAGCGTTTCAATTTCCGGTTGATAATATCTTTCCATTGTTTTACCCTCTCATATTGTTTTATAATGATATCCCAAATCAAAGGCTTTTTTGTTCATTTCCGCAAATTGCGGCTTTACGATTTTTTCAATCGCCGCGATCCATTTATCGTAAGCGATATCCAGATAATTCGCAAGTCTTCCCATCAGCACAATATTCACACACTTAGCGTTTCCAACCTGTGCCGCAAGACTCAGCGCATCGATATCGTCTACAAAAACACCTTTTCCCTTTAATTCTTCAAGGACATGCTCCGGATATACCGCCGCCCCCGTTATCACCGGCATGGGATCGATTATCTGGGAATTCACTATAATTTTTCCGTCTTTCTTTAAACAGCCGGCGTGACGTGCGGCTTCAAGCCGCTCAAAAGAAACGATAAAATCCGCTTCCCCTTCGGCGATGACCGGAGAATACACCTTATCACCGAAGCGTACATAGGTAACAACCGATCCGCCTCTCTGGCTCATACCGTGAACTTCGCTCACTTTAACATCATACCCCTCATCGGTAAGCAGAACGCCTAAAAGCTTGCTTGCCAAAAGACTTCCCTGTCCCCCGACGCCTACGATCATTACATTTTTAACTTTCATCTTTTCTATCCTCCGTTTCAATCGCGCCCACCTTGCACAATTGAGTGCAGACGCCGCAGCCTACGCACTGTGTAAAATCGATACGCGCCTTACTGTCTTTCATACTGATAGACGGGCAACCCAGCTTCATACACATTTTGCAGCCTACGCATTTATCGGGATTTACAGTAACGGGAGGTTTGGCTTTCACATATTTTAACAGAACACAGGGTCTGCGTGAAATAATCACCGAGGGCGCGTCAATTTCCAGCTCTTCCAAAATAGCGTCTTCACATTCCTTTAGATTATAAGGATCAACCACGCGCACCCGTTCAATGCCTATGGCATGGCACAAAGTCTCTAAGTTTACCGCCGCTGCGGGATCTCCCTTGATATTATAGCCTGTGGTAGGATTTTGCTGATGCCCTGTCATTCCCGTAATGGAGTTATCAAGAATGATCACGGTGGAGTTTGAGGCATTATAGGCAATATTGACCAAACCGGTCATACCCGAATGCATAAAAGTGGAATCTCCGATAACACAAACCGTTTTCTTTTCGCTTTCCCGTCCGCCCGCCTTATTAAAGCCGTGAATGCCGGAAACGGAAGCTCCCATACAAAGGGTAGAATCCAGAGCAAACAAGGGCGCGGTACTTCCGAGAGTATAGCAGCCTATATCACCAAGAGCGGTGATTTTGTGTTTGGCAAGCGTATAGAAAAGACCTCTGTGCGGACATCCGGAACACATTACCGGCGGACGAACAGGAATTGGGGAATCAACGGTTACTTTTTCCGGTTGCGGAATTCCGAAAGCGGCGCGTATCGTAGCTTGGTTATACTCGCCCAGCGGAGAAAAAAGCTCCTTGCCGATACAATCAATGCCGATATTTTTCAAATGGGTTTCGATAATACCATCGAGTTCTTCGATCACATATAACGTATGAACGCTTGCGGCAAAATCCTGAAGAAGTTTGATGGGCAAGGGATTGATAAGTCCCAATTTTAATACAGAAACGCGATCGCCGAATACTTCTTTTACATACTGATAACAGGTGCCGGAGCAAATAATTCCTATATCACTGCTGTTTTTTTCCACGCGGTTAAGGAAAGTAGTTTCACCAAGCTCGGTTAAAAGCCGGGTACGCTGTTCCACAAAAGGATGGCGGCGTACCGCGTTTGCGGGCGCCATAATATATTTCTGCGCGTTCTTTTCATAAACGCCAAGTTCTTTTTCTTCCCGCTCACACAGTGAAACCGGGCACTGGGAATGGGCGATTCTTGTACACATGCGGAAAAGTACGGGAGTATCATATTTTTCCGAAATCCTATAGGCTTCTTTGATAAAATCCTTTGCTTCGGCAGAATCTGCCGGTTCAATCATAGGAACTTTTGCCGCAATGGCATAATGCCTTGAATCCTGTTCGTTTTGCGAAGAATGCATAGCCGGGTCATCGGCAACAATGATGACCAAGCCCCCGTTTACACCGGTATAGGAAAGCGTGAACAGCGGATCCGCCGCAACATTCAATCCCACATGTTTCATAGCGCAGGCGGCACGAACTCCTCTTAAAGAGGCACCGAACGCAACCTCCGCGGCAACCTTTTCATTCGGTGCCCATTCACAGTATATTTCGTCGTATTTTGCGGCAAACTCCGTAATTTCCGTAGACGGTGTTCCGGGATAGCTTGATACAATCTTCACACCGGCCTCATAAAGTCCACGGGCAATTGCCTCATTGCCAAGCATCAGCTTTTTCAATTGAATATCTCCTTTCAAATTTTTATTTATTTGATTCTTTATCTTTCTCTTTTTTAAATTTTTCATAAACGGCTAATTGTGAGAAAACAGCGCAAAACAAACTGGGAATTACCGCGTATCCCGCATTGACTTGTCCTTTGTTAAACAACACATACCCTGCGCCGATAAAAGTTAAAAGCATAAACAGAAAGGTTACCACTCTAAATATTTTTTCTTTTCTCATAATCTCCGCCTTTAGAACAAATGGATTTTTATGCCGCGCAAATCGGCAACCGTTATTTTCCCAAGCTATCGGTTAATTCAACATTGGTTGTAGAATGATAGCAGGCAAACATCTCTTCCACATTTTGCGGACGTGATTTGCGCGTAATCAAACTGATAAGCGGTACCAAAATCAATCCTCCGATCATGGCAAACACGCCGGAGTAAAGAGAGTTTGTAAAAACAAAGGATAAAACGGGAATTTCTGAAACCGAAAACACCCCTGTAGATATCAGAAATTGAATGAGTTCCAATACCGTTCCGAAAGCAAAGGATACCGCCACAGCGATTTTTGTTGTTCCTTTAACGTATAATCCGTACAGAAACGGCGCCAAGAACGCCCCCGCGAGGACACCCCAGGAAATTCCCATCATCTGAGCGATATATAAATTCTGCTGTTTTGCCTGAATGATAGCAAGCACAGCGGAAATGGCGATAAATAATACAATAAAGAGACGCATGATAAGCATTTTTTTCTTTTCACTGATCTCTTTTTTACACAAGGGAGCAATAAAATCAAGGGTAACGGTAGAACCGCTGGTAAGCACCAAGGAGGAAAGCGTAGACATCGAGGCAGAAAGAACAAGCATAATTACGATACCGATCACAATCGCCGGCAGTGTGGAAAGCATGGCGGGAATCACGGCGTCATAGCCCTCCGCGGCGATATCTACATCATACAGTCTGCCGAAGCCCCCCAAGAAATAACATCCTCCCGCTACGATAATCGCAAAGAGCGTTGAAATAACGGTTCCTTTCGTAATGGCCTCTTCATTTTTTATGGCATAGAATTTGCCTACCATTTGCGGCAGCCCCCATGTTCCCAATGAAGTCAGCAGAACAACAAACAGCAAGGAAACCGGATCAGGCCCAAAAAAGGAAGCATATTCCCAACCTCCGTTCTCCCCGGTAGCAAGAGCCTCCAGCGCCGCGGAAAATCCTCCGTTATTATTTAAAACGGCGGCAATAACAATGACAATGCCAAAAAGCATAATCATTCCCTGAATAAAATCGTTAATGGCCGTTGCCATATATCCGCCTATCAGGACATAGATTCCCGTAAGCACCGCCATGGAAATAACGCATACCGAATAATCGATTCCGGAAAACGCCATGGAAAACAGTCGGGAAAGGCCGTTGTAGAGAGACGCCGTATAAGGTATCAGAAAAAGAAACGTTATCACCGACGCGGCAATCTTCAGGTTTTTGGATTCAAAGCGCGAGCCGAAAAAATCGGGCATGGTTTTGCTGTGTAAATGCTGCGTCATAATGCGCGTTCTTCTGCCCAAAATGGTCCATGCCAAAAGTGAACCGATAAAAGCGTTGCCTAAGCCGATCCAAGTAGAGGCAATGCCGAAATTCCACCCGAACTGACCGGCATAGCCCACAAAAATTACCGCTGAAAAATAAGAGGTGCCGAAAGCAAACGCGCTGAGCCACGGTCCGACCGAGCGCGAGCCCAAAACAAATCCGTTTATATTCCTCGCGTGCTTGCGGTAATAAAACCCGATACCTATCATAAAAGGAAAAAAGCACAAAAGCAAGCACAGCGTAATGATGACGGTAGGTGTCATTTATTTATCCCCCAAAAGAAAATTATATGCTGCAGAGCGTTACCGTTTGCTCTGTTCTAAAACCAGATGATCGGCACCGTACATCTTGCGCAGCCGCGGCTTTTCAATTTTTCCGGTAGGATTCCGCGGAACCTGTGCGAAAATAATTTTTCGCGGCCGCTTATAGCGCGGCATACCGCTGCAGAATTGATTAATTTCCTCTTCTGTACAGGTTTGACCGCTTTTAATTTGAATAATGGCGGCGGCAATTTCACCCAAACGCTCGTCGGGCAAACCAATAACGGCAACATCATGTACTTTGTCATATCCGCGGATAAAATCTTCTATTTGTACAGGATAAAGATTTTCACCGCCTGTAATGATAACATCTTTTTTGCGGTCAACCAGAAAGATAAACCCGTCCTCGTCTCTTGTAGCCATATCGCCGGTATAAAGCCAGCCGTCTTTCAAGGTCTTTGCCGTGGCTTCAGGGTCATTATAATAGCAAACCATTACACCGTTACCTTTCAGGCAAAGTTCTCCCACACTGCCGTCAGGTACCTCACAGCCTTCTTCGTCTACGATTTTTACCTGCCATCCATAGCCAGGAATACCGATGGCGCCTACTTTATTGATGTTTTCGACCCCCAGATGCACCGCGCCCGGTCCGGTGGATTCGGAAAGGCCGTAATTCGTATCATACTGATGATTCGGAAAATATTTCAGCCAGTGTTTAATCAAACTGGCGGGAACAGGCTGCGCGCCTATATGCATAAGCCTCCACTGTTTAAGGTCATAATCCTCCAGATGTATCTTTCCCGAATCCAGAGCATTGAGAATATCCTGCGCCCACGGCACTAACAGCCACACAATGGTACACTGTTCCTGCGAGACGGCATGCAAAATTAAATCAGGACTGGTCCCCTTAAGCAATACAGCTTTGGAACCGCTGATAAGAGATCCGAACCAGTGCATTTTAGCACCCGTATGATATAAGGGAGGAATGCATAAAAAGCAGTCATCCCGGGTTTGAGAATGATGTTTTTGTTCTACGCGGCAGGAATGCATCAAAGCTCTGTGACGGTGCAGTATGGCTTTGGGAAATCCCGTTGTTCCGGAAGAAAAATATATGGCGGCCAGATCTTCTTCTGTAATATTGATTTCAGGATTACTGCTTTTGCAGTCGGCAGTAAGAGTTGAGTAGCTTTCCGCAAAAGACGGACAGCCGTCACCGAAAAAAATCAGCAGACGATTCTGGCTTATATGATCGGCAATTTCTTCCACACGGCCTATAAAATCAGGGCCGAATACAAGCATATCGGCTTCTGCCAGATCAAGACAATATTTAATTTCATCAGAAGAATAGCGAAAATTCAGCGGAACCGCGATAGCGCCTGCTTTTAAAATACCGAAATAAATCGGCAGCCATTCTAAGCAGTTCATCAAAAGAATGGCGACTTTATCTCCTTTTCCGATATTTCGTTCTATCAGAGCATTGGCAAAGCGATTTGCCTTTTCGTTAAAAACAGTCCAGCTGATTTCACGGCGGTAATATGAGCGCTCCGTAGGCTGAACAAGCCCGTATTCACGCCATGTTAAGCGGCGGTTATCACGAATTTCCGGGTTGATTTCCACCAAAGCTGTCTCCGCCCCTATTTCGCGGCTGTTTTTTTCCAGCAGATCAATAATTGTCATTCTATCACCTTTAAAAAAATAAAATTTTGTGCTATAATAATATCAAAACCGTACTTTTATCATTCACGGTTATACGGAGAACAAAATGATTATCGATTTTCACACCCACACATTTCCCGATAAAATAGCGGATAAAACCATTGCCTATCTTTCCGAAAAAGGAAAGGTCAAAGCCCAAACAAAAGGAACACTATCCGCGCTAAAGGATTCCATGCAAAAAGCCGGCGTCAATCTCTCTGTAATATTGCCGGTCGCCACCGCCCCCAAACAGGTTGAGTCTATTAACCGTACCGCCTGCGAGCTAAACGGCAAAAACGGCATTCTTTATGCCGGAGCGATCCATCCCGACTGCAAGAATATTGATGAAATTCTTGATACCGTAAAGGCATACGGCTTATTCGGCGTCAAAATTCATCCGGATTACCAAGAGGTTTATTTTGATGACGAGAGATATCTCAACATCATGGAGAAAGCAGCTGCCCGCGGACTCATCACCGTTACTCATGCCGGAAAGGATGTAGGATATCCAGATACTATACGCTGTACACCCGATCGGGTTTTGAACGTTCTTGACCGTCTGCGCGGCGTTATCGACAATAAATTGGTGCTCGCGCACATGGGCGGCTGCGATATGCCCGATGAGGTCCTTGAAAAACTGATAGGAAAGCCGGTTTATATGGATACCTCTTTTGTGCTGAACCGTTATTACGATAAATGCAGAGAAATCATGATGCGTCACGGAACGGATAAAATTCTTTTTGCTACCGATTCTCCATGGGCAAATCAGGCTGAGTTTGTCCGCTTAATACACAGTTTCGGCTTCAGCGATGCGGAAGAAGCAAAAATCTTTTGCCAAAACGCAGAAAAGCTGCTTCATATTTCTCCGGAAAACCACCGTTATCGTAACTAATTTAGTATACCACAAGTATTGTATAAAAGGCAATAAAAAATAAGCAAGTTCGACAATTTTTGTTATCTCATTGCTTGAATATCAAAAAAAGTTTTTTATGCGCGGTATACCCGAAGATTTTTCCGCTTTTACGGATAAAACATTTTTCGCCAAAAAAGCTACCGTTTTTTAGAAAAAACTGTGCTGTTTTCGCGTTACGCTCAATAAAAGCCGTAATAGATTCCGCAAAGCTTCCGGCGGCGCACAACCTTTTTGCTATCGATTATAGGACATATTATTTTTTATTGATCGTCGTTCCTGAATTTTCCCAATACATTTTCCGCGCATTTTATTTTTTTCATGCGGCCCTTTCGCCTGTGCCGGAAACACAGGCGACGGATTTTTTCCGCGGTGTTCATTTGAAACTTTTGAAATTTTTCCGCCGTTTTTTGCGCTTTTCTTTTTTACCGGCATCGGTGTTTTCCCGTTAGCGGAAATTTTTATATTTTCAGTAAATATTCTCTCTTGTGCAAGACTCTTCTGCACACTGTTTTTCTAAAAAGCCGTTGGCGTTCAAAACTTGTCTTTAAACGTTTTGTGAAGAAAATCATTGTTTGTAACACATTTTCTTTTTGACAAGCGAATAAAACAAATATAAAATAAACGCACGGGAAAACATGTACTGTAAAAATAAAGGCATCTAAAGCCGAACTTTTTAAAGGAGAAACCATATGAAAAGAATCGTAACATTGCAGGATATCTCCTGCGTGGGAAAATGTTCACTGACTGTCGCCATCCCCATTTTATCTGCGTTAGCGCTTGAGGTTTGCCCGATTCCCACGGCGGTTCTTTCTTCCCATACAGCATTTAAAAATTTTTCCTTTTTTGATCTGGCAGATCAGATACCGGAAATAGCTTCCGCTTTAAAAAAAGAACGGCTGCAGTTTGATACCGTATATACCGGATACTTGGGTTCTGAGCAGCAAATTTCTCTGGTAAGCGATTTTATTGATACATTCAAAACCAAGGACGGTATCGTGTTGGTTGATCCGGTTATGGGCGATAACGGCGTGCTGTATTCCGGTTTTGATAAAGATTTTCCCAAAGCAATGGCGCGCCTTTGTACCAAAGCGGATATCATTGTACCCAATTTGACGGAAGCGGCTTTTTTGCTTCATGATTTTGGCGCGATAAAAAATCCGCAAAGCAAAGATGTAAAAGAAATTTTAAGAGAACTCTCCCGTCTGGGTCCCCAAATGGTTGTTTTAACGGGAATAACGGAAAATAAGCAAATGGGAGCCGCGGCGTATGACAGAAGCACCGGAGAAATCTTTACCTGTTTCCGTCCTCAAATTGAACAGACCTTTCACGGTACAGGAGATATTTTTGCTTCTGTACTGGCCGGTATGCTGACCAAAGAAGCTTGCTTAAAAAAAGCATTGGAGACCGCGGTAGACTTTACGTATGTTTCTATGCAAAAAACGATGCTTGATCCTCAAAGACGCTGGTACGGCGTAAACTTCGAAGAAGCGCTTCCCTTTTTGATTCAAACGGCGGAAAGTTAAAGGAACTTTAAAGACGTACTTAAAAGTATATCCGGGAATCAACCTTATATTATGGATATGGAGAGGAGCGAATATCTCGGCGAATTATTTGAGAAAAAATTGCGATACCGGCAATCCAATTCTTTTTGACCCAACGCCATGCTTCTCCCTTTAAAGAGAGCAAGCATATATACAAAAAATACAAAAAAAGTCCCTGTTCCTTGAAAATCGGACAGGGGTTTTCTTATGTGTATGATACCGCTTGCTTTGATCACGCGGCGCTATACCGCCGCCGAATACATTACGCTAAAGTGATTTCAATATAGGTTTCGTAACTTTCTCCCGCTTCCAAAAGCAGCATATCCCGTTTTGTTTCCAAATCGTCCACCTTTTGATAATAAGCGGGAACACTCAGCCACGGTTCTATACAAACGTAAGGCGCGCTGGTTTTAGGTTTATGCCAAAGCCCTAAATATTTCATATCCGGATAATACAATGTAACGGATTTTTTTCCGTTTTTGGCTTTTAAGGTTACGCGCTTACTGATATCCTGCATAAAAACCGCGTCATTATCAAACAAATTATGTTTTAATTCTATGATTTTTCCGTCCTTCATCTCTGCCGGAACGGTTTCATCGGTCATATAGCAGGCTTCCATTACCAGCTCTTTTACCGGAGTTTCTTCGGCAAATTCGATGAAATAATCTTCAAAACTGCAATTAGCTTCCAGCGGAAGACGAAAGCCGGGATGTGCGCCCAGCGCGAAATACATGGTTTCTAATCCGTGATTGATAACCCGATAGCTTTCCCTTACGGTATTGGCGTAAAGTGTATAAGTGATAAAAAGTTCGAAATCAAACGGATAGATTTTCAGCGTTTCTTCGTTTGCCCGCAGGCTGAAAGTTATACTGTCCTTTTTTTGTTCCACTACCGAAAAAATTGATTTTTTGGCAAAGCCGTGAAGAACCATTTCATATTCTTCTCCCTGATAGATGTATTTTCCGTCCGTAAGCCTGCCGCATATCGGAAACAGATTGGTTGCTCTGCCGGCCCAATATTTTTCATCGCCCTGCCATAGATATTCGGTATGATCGCTTTTCAGAATCAGTGACATCAGTTCCGCGCCCATATCCGCAACGGATATTTTAACGGCTTCATTTTCAATAATATAATTCATTTTGACACTCCCGCACTATTTTATAATGGCAGCGATTGCGAACGCTGTAAGATATTATATCATAAAGAGAATGGGAAAAGCAATAATTTAATGTAGCAAATTTTCACTATTTATGGTATTATGAAAAAGGAAAAAACATTCCTTTGGAAAAAACAGAGCTTCCCTTGCACGCCCCATAAGGCGGAAAACAAAGAAGCGTAAAGAGGCGGCGTACCGCACTTTTTGTATGCCTATTCTGATGCCATAAAAAAAGTTTTGCCAACGGATTCGTTTTTATATTTTGCAGAGGCGGTTTTGATGAGAACTTTACCAAAAAGGATTGTATCCTGTCTTTTTCTTTTGATTTTCTTTTTATGCAGTGCCTGCGCGGAATATCAGCCGACGGACGGTGATCGGATAGAAACCGATCTGAATGTATATTTTATTGACGTGGGCCAGGCGGACTGTGTGCTGATTACCAGTCCGGACGGTGCCATGCTGATCGACGGCGGGAATCCACAGGATGCCCCGGAAATTATATCCTATATTCATCAGCTGGGCGTTACCCGTCTTGACGTTGTTGTCGCCACGCATGCCCATGAAGATCATGTAGGCGGATTGAGCGCTGTTGTGGATGCTTTTGACGTGGAAACCATCTATTCGCCGGTAGAAGAATATTCCAGTGATTGTTTTCAGAAATTTATTGCTTCGGCCAACGCCAAATGCGGCATAACTCTATGCCGTGCGGGAATGGAATGGCTTTTGGGAGAAGCGGAAATAACCGTACTTTGGCCGTTTGAACCCGTGGATACCGCCAATACCAATAACACTTCCGTCGTATTGCGGATGGTTTACGGCAGCGTATCGTTTCTTTTCACGGGGGATCTTGAACATGATGCCGAAAGTCAGCTTGCTCAGAGCGACGCGGAACTTTCCTCCACGGTTCTTAAAGTAGGACATCACGGTTCATCAACGTCATCAAGCTATATCTTTTTAAGAAGAGTTTTACCTGAATTCGCCGTAATTTCCTGCGGGAAAGGCAATAGCTACGGCCATCCGGAGGAAGAAACCCTGTCGCGGCTTGAACAGGCGGAGGCTCAAATATACCGCACGGATTTAAACGGCACCGTTATGGTCTCTACAGACGGCACCGCGATTACTTTTCATTTTGATAATACCGTTTTTACCGCGTCCGCCGCGCCTGAAACCACGCCGGCGCTGGAGAGCGACAATGCTTATATCGGAAATATCAAAACAAAAAAACTTCATCTGTCCACCTGTTCTGCTCTGCCGGCAGAAGACAACCGCGTTTATTTTGCAGCGCGTGAAGCGGCAATTTCGCAAGGATATACGCCGTGTTCAATTTGCAAGCCGTAACTAATGGGAACCAGTGATTATAAAAAACTGAAAAATCAACAACAAGACGCCCGGGCAAAGAAAGAAGCGTTTCGTTTCCGTTGTATTCCCTCCGGACGCAGTTTTGTTTTTGCTCTTGCGGCAGTATTTATTTTGGGCGGCTTAACATTGCTGTTTCAACATGTCTTTCGTTTTCAGCGCACAACTATGATTTTGTTTGTTCTTTTTTGCGCGGCGGATTTTATTCTGGCTGTCATGTGCCTTTTATGGTGTGCTACAGCGGTTTTTTATTTGCTGTACAGGGCAAAACTTAAGAAGAATATCCGCAAACTGGAAAAACAGGAGATCGTAGAGCGGGAGCTTTTTGAAAGCAATTATTTTAAGCCTATTTCCGAACAGGAAGAGCAAAAAGAGCAAAAAAACTTATAAAAAGCCGTCGGCTCAGAGTGTTAAAAAAGTCATCCAAAAAAGTTGCACAAAAAAGTTCCTTCCATCTCTTTTTAAGACAAGAGGTCCCGGGTAAAATCCCGGATACTCTCCGAGGGAACGAAAAATCCTACCCAAAAGAGCGCCAAAGGAATGATAAAACGTCCCGATAAGCCATTTGCCGGGGAGGATCGATACATAAAAAATTTTATCTATTCGCTAACGGTTTTTCGGCAGACTGAAGCCGTCGGCTTTCCTTTGTGAATGTTCCGCTATTCTTCCGTTCGCCGCAGCGCACGTTTTCGGTAATCTCTCGGGGTGAGACCGGTATACACTTTAAAAACTTTGGTAAAGTAATTATAATCGGAAAACCCGCATTGCGCGGCAATATCGGAAATTTTTCCTTTTTCACAGGACAACAGTTTTTGAGCCCGCTCAACGCGCAGCGCACGGATATGCTCGGCAATACCTTTACCGTAACTGCGGTGGGAAAGCTCATAAAGCCGGGTTTTACCGATTCCCAGTGCCCGGCAAAGTCTTTCGATATCCAGTTCACCCTGCAGATTTTTTTGAATATAATCATCCAGGCGGCGTGCCAAACTGTCTTCATGGAGCACAATCATTTTAGAAAGATACAGATATCCTGAGCAAGCTTCCATTAAAGCCGACGCCGCGACGATGGTTTCAGACGAAACCCGTTTCTTTTTAAAATAAGCGCGCTTCAGCGCCTCCATATCCACACTGTATTGTGAAAGATACGGTACCAGTTCTGCCCAGGAACGCTCGTAATCCTCTGCTTGCAGCACCTGTCCGAACATCAGATAACCCACGGTCACATCGTTGCAGCGAATTAACGTCACCGCTTCGGTAAGGCCCGCGTGGCAGCGATAGGCGATCGGCTTTTTCTGACGGCGGCTCATTTCACAGGCCTCCTTATCACAAAGAGAGCATTTTTTGTTGGCTTCCGTATCTGCCCGCAGCAGACGGCAGTATTCGGAATGATGGCTCGGATAAAAAGCAATTTCATGGAACGCGTCGTCAAATATGCCGATGCGTATGTGGGTAAGCGTATAAAAATGTTTGAGCAGTTTTGTCAGCTCCTGGGAATTGATGCGAAAATCCAAAATAGTATTCCTCCGAACAAAATTACTATTTTTCTTCCGAAATTGACTATTATTATAGCATGCTTTTTGGTAAATTGATAGTATGAAATTTATATTTTTAAAGGAGAGGACAAAATGAAAAAACAAACATTTGCATTGTATTTCGGAAACCGGGGTTTTTTCCCGGAAGGTTTGATCGCCGGCGCCAGAGAGGAAATGTGTCAAGCGGTAGAAAAAGCGGGGTTTGATTATTTGATTGCCCCGGCAGACCTCACACGTTACGGTGCGGTAGAAACCAAGCAGGAGGGCTTGACCTATGCCAAGTGGCTGAAATCCCATGAAGGCGAATATGACGGCGTCATTCTTTGCCTGCCGAATTTCGGTGATGAAAACGGCGCGATCGCCGCGCTGGAACATTGCGGTACGCCGATTCTGATACAGGCCTATCCCGATGAAATAGGAAAGATGGATTTTGAGCATCGCCGTGACGCTTACTGCGGAAAATTTTCCATCTGTGACGTGTTTCATCAATACGGCCTTCCTTTCACGGTGCTGGAGCCTCATGTGGTACATCCACTTTCTGAGACTTTTGCTCAAAATTTAGCTGACTTTGCAGCCGTATGCCGTGTCGTAAAAGGCATGAAACATTTTACCGTGGGAGTAATCGGCGCGCGTACCACTAAATTTATGACGGTACGCTTTGATGAGATCACGCTTCAAAAATACGGCATTACCTGTACTACCTTTGATCTTTCCGAGCTGGTATGCCGCGTGGAGAAATATACGGATACCGACCCACGGGTGCTGGAGCGTAAAGCACGCTTGGCTGATTATACAAACTGCTCGCATGTACCGGATGAGAAAATGAATTCCCTGGCCAAGGTATCGGTGGTATTGGATGATTTTATCCGCGAATATCAACTGGATTGTATTACGCTGCGCTGCTGGGAAGAACTGCAGCCTATCTTTGGCATTGCACCGTGCGTACTGCTTTCAGAACTGAATGACCGAGGAATCACCGCTTCCTGTGAGGTGGATCTGTGTTCAGCCATCAACATGTACTCCATGCAGCTGGCATCTCAGGAACCTGCCACATGTTTGGATTGGAACAATAACTACGGCGACGCTTTGAATAAGGTAATTCTCTTCCATTGCGGCCCTGTCGCGCAAAGCTTGATGGAAGAAAAGGGCACGGTTACCGATCATAAGATGTTCTCCAAAAACTGCCCCGGCTGCGGATGGGGAAGCAATGAGGGGCGTATTGCCGCATTTGATTTTACGTATTCCAACTGTAAAACAGAAGACGGTAAGCTAACGGTATATATGGATGAAGGTACATTTACCGGTGAAGAAATTGAAAAAGAATTTTTCGGTTGCGCGGGAGTGGCGGAAATTCCGAATTTACAAAGCAAGCTGATTCGTCTTGCAAGGAACGGATTCCGTCATCATACAGCCGTAGGAAAGGGACGCATGGCAGCCGTTCTGCGGGAGGCCTTCGGTACTTATTTAGGCTATGACCTGTTTGAATTGTAAAAGGAGGCCGGAAAATGTATATCGGCGGTCTTGATGTTGGCACTACCGGCTGTAAAATAGCCGTTTATGATGAATTCGGTACGCTGTTTCAGACATATTACCGAGAATATCCCGCGGTTTTTTCCGGAGGCCGGCACGAAATTGATTTTTATAAAATCAAACAGGGCGTATTGGAAGTACTCAAGCAGGCGGCCGGAGAATTTCGGCTTTCAGCCCTCGGAGTAACCAGTTTTGGCGAAACCTTTACCCTGCTGGATGAAAACGACACTATCTTAGCGCCCTCCATGCTCTATACCGATCCGCGGGGAGAAAAAGAATGCGCGCAGTTACGCGAGGCTTTAGGCGATAAATTTTTAACGCTTTTGACCGGAACAAAACCGCATGCCATGTACAGCATTTCCAAACTGATGTGGTATAAGCAAAATTGCCCGGAGCTCTTTGCCCGATGCCGGCGCGTTCTGCTGGGGCAGGATTTTATCGTATATACTCTTACAGGCGTTCAGCAGATTGATTTTTCTTTAGCGGCACGCACCGCCGCCTTTGATATTTGCAAAAATTGCTGGAGCCGTGAAATTTTTGCCGCGGCCGGAATCGACAGTTCTTTGATGTCGATTCCGGTTCCTTCGGGCAGTGTCGCGGGTGGTCTGCGCAAAGAGATCCGGCAGGATATCGGATATGATATTACAGTTGTCAACGCGTGCCATGATCAGGTTTCCGCCATGCTGGGGGCAGGAATTTTTCATGGAAACCAGGTGATGAACGGCACCGGCACAGTGGAGTGTGTTCCCGTACTTTTGCCGGAAATGCCCCGGGATATGCAATTGTTTGAGGGGGGTTATGCCGTGGTTCCCTATCCCGAGGGAGGATATGCCTGCTATGCGTTTTCCTTTACCGGCGGCGCAACACTGAAGTGGTTTCGCGATACCTTTGCGCAAAAAGAACAAGAGGAGGCTAAGCAAAAAGGTAAAAATGTATACGCGCTTCTTGATGAACGTGTTCCTGATACGCCTACCTCATTATTAGTATTGCCTCACTTTGCCGGCGCAGCTACGCCGTATATGGATTATTCAGCAAAAGCCGCGATTGTCGGACTTACGATGGAAAGTACCAAATACGATATTTATAAAGCACTGATGGAAGGTACCAGCTATGAAATGCGGCTGAATTTTGATCACCTGAAACGTTTTGTTCCTCAAATTCAAGAGATTCGCGCTACCGGCGGGGGAGCTTCCTCAGATGTGTGGCTGCAAATCAAAGCGGATATTCTGGGCACTCCGATTACGGCGCTTTCCTGCGGTGAAATCGGCGCGGCCGGAACCGCGGCGGTAGCAGGAAGGGCGATCGGCGCGTATAATGATCTTTCCGTAACGCAAAAAATGGCCTCTGTTCGTCGTGTTTTTTTACCGAATGAGCAAAAAAACAAACAGTATCAAGAAGCGTATCAAAAATATACAAGACTATATCAAGCAGTAAAGGCGGTGGAAGGAAAATGATGGATCATATAGGAAATTCACTGCAGATACGAGGGATCGAGCAGTATGTATTACAGGACGGAAAAGGCAGAGGAATGCGTTTCCTGTATGTGCGCAACGGTCTGGGTTTGGAAGCCTGGATTTCCCTGGATCGATGCGCCGATCTTTCCCGAGTAACCTACCAAGGTAAAAATATGGGATACTTTTCGCCCTGCGGATATGTGGCGCCGCAATATTATGACGGAAAGGGTGACGGCTTTTTAAAATCTTTTACCGCCGGCTTTGTTACCACCTGCGGCTTAACGGCCGTAGGTTCCCCCTGCACAGACGAAGGTGAAGTATTGCCTTTACACGGCACAGTTTCGCATATTCCGGCTGAACTGCAAGCCGCTCAGGAAGAAGCTGATGCGTTGAAAATCCGTGTGACTGTGCGTGATTGCCGAATTTTCGGACAAAAATTAGTTTTAAAGCGGGAATATACGTTTCCTTACGGAGAAAATAAAATTCATTTAGAGGATACGGTAATAAACGAAGGAAGCGAGACTTCTCCCTATATGATTTTATACCACTGTAATATGGGCTATCCGCTGCTGAGTGAAAAAAGCACGGTAAAAATTCCTAACCGCGGCGTTGTGCCGCGCAACGATCGAGCCGCTTCACAAATTGCGCATGCACTGAGAATGGAACCGCCCGGTGCGGGGTATGAGGAGTGCTGCTATTACTATGATATGACAGAAAAAAACGGCGTAGTTCGAGCCGGTATTTTTAACGAAGAAATTTCCTGCGGCGCAGTTCTTTCCTATCATAAAACCGCTCTTCCCTGTTTCACCCAGTGGAAAATGATGGGTAAAAAGGATTATGTTCTCGGATTGGAACCCGGAAACTGTACGCCGGACGGCCGAGATGTTTTAAGAAAAGAAGGGCGGCTGGCCTTTTTAGCCCCCGAGGAAAAAGCTGTTACTTGGGTAGATTTTTGCTTTATGAATGAAAAAAATCGTTTTGAGGAGGAATTTTGATATGCTGGTGAACTTAAAGGAAATTTTAGAAGCGGCGGAGAAAAAAGAATCTGCCGTAGGCGCGTTTAATACCCCCAATTTAACCAGTCTGCGGGCGGTAATCGGCGCGGCGGAAGAGCTGCAAAAGCCGGTAATTCTCATGCATGCACAGGTCCATGAAGAGATGGGGCTCTGTTCAATGGAGGAAATCGCTCCGATCATGCTGTCCTTTGCCCGGCGCGCTTCTGTTCCGGTTTGTGTACACTTAGACCACGGTACGGATTTAGATTACATAAAACGGGGACTGGCCTTGGGATTTACTTCCGTTATGTATGACGGTTCTCAGCTTCCGGAAAAAGAAAACACACAAAATACCAAGGAAGCCGTAAATATGGCTGAAAAGACCGGAGCTTCCGTAGAGGGGGAAATCGGCTCTATGGGCACGCGTGAGGGTGGAAGCAATGAGGATTCTTCTATTTATACCGATCCGACAGCGGCAAAAAACTTTGTGCAGGCCACCGGTATTGACGCGCTTGCCTGCGCTTTCGGTACGGCGCATGGGTTCTATAAAAAAGCTCCGCGGCTTGATTTTGACCGGCTCACCCAAATCCGCGCGCAGGTGGGAATTCCTTTGGTAATGCACGGCGGCAGCGGCGTCAGTGAGCAAGACTACCGAAAAGCGATTCACTGCGGAATTCGTAAAATCAATTATTATACTTATATGGCTGGCGCAGGCGGCGCAGCCATTTCAAACAAGAAATACGCGCAGTTGCATGATGCGTTACTGGAGGCTGAAAAGGCGATGCGCGAGGATGTAAAACGGGCTATGCGTATTTTCAGCGGGTTATAAGGCGTTTCCGGAGGAAAAAAAAATGACGGTACAGGAAACAATAAGCGGAGGAAAAACTTTTTTAGGAATTGAACTGGGTTCTACACGAATCAAAGCGGTATTGATTGATGATACCTTCGCGCCGATAGCGTCCGGCGCGTATGCATGGGAAAATCATTTGGAAAACGGCTATTGGACATATTCTTTAGAAGAAGTGCATCAAGGTCTTCAGGCATGCTATGGACAGCTGAAACAAGAGGTTCGTCAAAAATACGGTATAACGCTTACTACCGTGGGGGCTATGGGCATTTCGGGCATGATGCACGGTTATCTGGCTTTTGATGAACAGAACCGGCTTCTGGTGCCCTTTCGCACCTGGCGCAATACGGTTACCGGAGAAGCGGCTGAAAAATTGACGGAACTGTTTTCATTTCCGATTCCTCAGCGGTGGAGCATTGCTCATTTATATCAGGCCATCATCAATCGGGAACCTCATGTAAAAAAGGTCGCCCATATTACGACGCTTGCGGGGTATGTACACTTTTTGCTCACAGGAAACCGTGTCGTAGGCGCAGGTGAGGCTGCAGGAATGTTTCCGATTCAGGGAATAACCTATCACCCAAAGATGCTGCAAAAATTTTCAGAAGAAGCCGCGCGTTTTGGTTTTTTACACGATCTTTCTCATCTTCTGCCGGAGATTCAGCCGGCCGGAGCTTGCGGGGGAACGCTTACTAAGGAGGGTGCCTGGCTTTTGGATAAAGACGGCGATCTTTTGCCCGGCTTGCCGCTATGCCCTCCGGAGGGCGACGCCAGCACCGGTATGGTTGCCACTAACAGTGTTGCCGCGGGTACGGGTAATATTTCAGCGGGGACTTCTATTTTCGGCATGTTGGTGCTGGAAAAACCTTTGCGGGGAGTATATTCCGCGCTGGATATCGGAGCTACGCCCGAGGGGAACCCGGTAGTCATGGTGCACAGTAACAACTGCTGCGGCGAACTGGACGCCTGGGTGGACCTGTTTGGGCAATTCGCTTCACTCATAGGCGCGCCCAAAGAAAAAAGTGAATTGTATGAAGTCCTTTATCGGCACGCGCTTACAGGCCGCAGTAATGGCGGCGGTATTACGGCATATAATTATCTCTCCGGCGAACATATTACCGGCGTTGCCGACGGACGGCCGATGTATTTCAGAATTCCCGAGGAAAATTTTACGCTGAATGACTTTATGCGCGCCCAGCTTTATTCCGCTGTAGCGGTACTTCGTATCGGCATGAATATCCTTTGGGAAGGCGAAAAAGTAAAAGCGCAGGAATTTACCGCACACGGAGGATTATTTAAGGTAAAGGGGGTCGCCCAGCAATTGCTGGCCGATGCGTTAAATACCCCGATTTCGGTTCTGCAAACCGCCGGTGAGGGCGGCGCCTGGGGCATGGCGCTTTTAGCGGCATATTCGCAACGCGGAGGAAATAAAAGCCTTGCTGAGTTCCTTTGTGAAAATGTTTTTGAAACTATGGAACATACCGTTCTTTTTCCGCAGCTTGAGGGAACCAAAGGATTTGACCTCTTTATGCAGCGTTATCGAGCCGGACTGCAGGCGCAAAAAAATGCGGCTATGGCACAATAATTGAGAGAAAATGAATTTTGTTCTTACCGTGAAAAAAGTTGTAAATTACAATAAAGCTTTTTTTACAGATGGACATGACTTCTTTCCGATTGCCGTATATTTGATCTCCAAACAAGTGATAAAAAGGCGTTTGGCGGAAGGAAAAATCGGATAAATGAGATTGCAGAAAATGCAATGGATACCTAAATTTTTTTATAGGAGCTGTTTTATACAGCTTCTTTTTCATTTGCAAATGTTGCTTTGGTTAAAACAAACAGCGGTTTTTCTCTTTTTACAAGAATACACCCGCATACAACAGCGAAAAAATACGGCCTAAAGGAATAGGCCGTAAAGGAAAGATTCTCACATTATATGTTTGTTCTTTCTAAAATACATTTATTTGGTGCCGAACACTTTTTTGATGGCTTCCAGATACCCGTAGCCGTATTTTTTCTCCGGCTCAAGATAACCGCCTTCGGTCCACTCGTTCCAGGCGTAGAGGGTTACGATTTTATTGCGGTTGCTGCCGGAATCCAAAAAGTCTTTGCTCATTTGCAGCGCTTTTTCAAATTCCTCCGGTGTATTTTCACTCATAATGGTACAATAATACCCACCGTTGGGATCCGCCACATATTCTTCCTTGGGATCAAACCGGCCGCTGGAATCCCATCCCATCGAAACGTTGGGGTAATATTCTACGGAAAACAGATTTCTGAATTTTTCCCAGTAAGGAACCGCGCCGTCCCGCCAGTCAGCATAGGGAGCGTAAAGCGGTGCCTGAGGCACAAAGTTATGAATCCAAACATAACTGGTAACACTGTCAGCATGAAATGCTTCTACTGCCTTATTTTTATCCTTTCCGGTTATTTTTTCATTTTGCAGGCCCCATTCAACAAAGTTAATATGCAGCTTGTAACCTTTGGATGCGGCTTTAGCACGGAACGATTCCATGGCTTCTATCGCCGGGGCCATACCTCCCATGCCTTTTACAAAGGTGGAAAGTTCATAAAGTGAAAAATATTTTCCGCCGTCTATCTCCCAGTATTCCGGCAGAGGAAAATAGTGTTCAATTACATAATCGGTAAGCAGTTCCCATCTCTGACGAGAAAGCTCCCGATGATTGCACAGCATTAAAGCAAACTTCATTCGGTCTCTGTTTTTTGCTTTTAAAAATCCTTTTTCTAATGCCGAATGCAAGAACAGTCCCGAATCCTTACCGTTCATATCCCAATACCAGTCATAGATAAAAACATCAATGCCGTGATCGGCGGCTGCGTTGATTTGTATTTCACTGGTTTTAGGATCCGATTCATCCAAATATCCCCAAACAGGAACTTTGGGCTGATTATGACCCGGGAAACGCGGTACGGCATGTTTTAAAACATCCCATTCACTCCAATCTCTGCTTTTCCCCAAAATTTCCTCATGCTGAGGATCGTGATGCCATTGCGGAAAATAATAAGCCGCTACTGTATAATCTTTTTTCATATCAATTCTCTCCAAATATATTTTTTATGGCTTCCAAATATCCGTAGCCGTTTATGGAATCGGGCTCCAAATAACCGCCCTCTGTCCATTCGTTCCATGCATAGATTGTTACGATTTTATTTTTCTTATCGGTATCGTCAATATGACGTTTTGCCGCAAGCAACGCGCGCCGGAATTCTTCGGGTGTATTGTTCTTAATAATAGAAGAGAAATACGGCTTATGCTGAATTTCATATTCACCTGAAAGCGTGTGATACATCAGCGGACCGTCTTTTTCATACCGCATGGTTTCCGGACAGCGCGGCGAAGGATCCCATCCCATGGAAACATGGGTATGATAGGGGATCGGATATCTTTGCTCAATCTTTTTCATTTCTTCATAAGCGCTTTCCGCCCATTCACTATAGTCACCGCAGGGCCACTGCGGTACGGTGTTGTGCGCCCAAACATAGCTTGTCAGCGCGTCAATCCCCAGTTTTTCAATCATCTCCTGCGGATCAAGTCCTTTACAGCAAAGTTCCTGCAGTCCCCATTCCACCGCTACAAGGTGAATTTTTAAACCGGCATCGGCAGCTTTCTTTCTGAAGATCTGTATCATTTCCGCAGCTTTTTCTATGCCGCCCCAAGCATGCACTTGTTTTCCCAGTTCATAAATGGAATAATAACATGCCCCGTCTACTTTCCAGTAGTTCGGCTGTTTAAAATATTGCTCAATAATGTAATCAAACATTCCCAGTGTATCGTTATAGTCTTTTCCGCCGCCGCACTGCATTAAGCCGAATTTCAGACGGCTGCGGCTGGGTGCTTGAAGAAATTGTTCCAATACGGTGTTGTTTCCCCGATAGCCCCAATCAAAGATGAATGCCGTAAGGCCATGGTCTGCCGCGGTATTGATTTGAAGCTCTACCGTATCCATCAGCGAATCATCCAGATATCCCCACATAGGAATTTTGGGCTGCTGGTGACCCGGAAAACGCGGGATCGCGCGTTTTGTATACTCCCATTCGGTCCACCCTTTGCCGCGCTTGATATCGTTATATTCGGTTGGATGCCAGTTTGACCAGTGGTAACAAGCTACATCATATTTTCCCATTTCCATTACCTGCCTTTATCTTTTCATTTTGCGAAATTCAATTTGAACGCATCAACACATATTGTAAAAGCTTGAATCATTAAAGTCAATAGGCAAATTTCATATTTCAAAATTTTTTATAAGAATCCGCATCGCATTAGAAAAAGAAAATACGGCTAATAAAAACATTATTGCATAATATTTAATTTTATCGAAACAAATATTACAAAGTCATTGCAAAAAAAGCATATAAATGCTACAATAGTAAATAATTATGTTTAAACAGTAAGGAGGAATCCTGTGTAACAACAGGTTATAGAAATTGGAAAAGCTGCTGATTCGCGGCGGCAGAAAAATGCACGGTGAGATATCGGTAAGCGGCGCAAAAAATGCCGCCGTAGCCATAATCCCCGCGGCGCTTATTTCTGACGGCGTTTGTGTAATAGATAATATACCGAATATTGATGATGTAAAGGTCATTGCCGAAACCATGCGTACCCTCGGCGCCAAAGTAGATTTAAGCGTCCCCGGACAAATTACTATTGATCCCTCTGAGGTACGCTCTGTTTGTCCCTCAGAGACCCTGACGCGAAAAATGCGTGCTTCTTATTATCTGATGGGAGCCATGCTATGTCGATTCGGGGAGGCTATGGTTCCTCTGCCGGGAGGATGTTATATCGGAAAACGCCCCATCGATCAGCACTTAAAAGGTTTTATGGCCTTGGGCGCAAAAATCAAACAAACGGACGTGGTGGAAATCACTGCTTCCCACTTAAAAGGCGCGGAAGTATATTTGGATGTTGTAAGCGTAGGCGCAACCATCAATATTATGCTGGCCGCTGTTAAAGCCGAAGGCAGTACTACCATTTTCAACTGCGCCAAAGAGCCACATGTAATTGACGTGGCAAACTTTTTAAATAATATGGGTGCGAATATCAAGGGTGCGGGAACCGATACTATAAGAATCAAAGGGGTAAAATCACTGCATTCCTGCAACTATACCTTAATACCCGATCAAATAGAAACCGGCACGTGGATGATTATTGCCGCAGCCACAGGCAGCAATATTACAATCAAGAACTGTATTCCCATCCATATGGAATCTCTTTCCGCGAAACTAAACGAGGCAGGTTATAAAATTGATGAGGGCGAAGATACGCTGCGCGTACTTCCGCTGCATGGACGACCGAAAGCAGTCAATGTAAAAACAATGGCCTATCCCGGATTTCCTACCGATCTTCAACAGCCGTTCTCTGCTTTGCTTACCACAGCGAATGGGACAAGCATGATAACCGAAACAATTTTTGAACAGAGATACCGGCATTTAGATGAATTACGACGGATGGGCGCGAACGTGGACTATTCAGACCGTATTGCCATTATTACAGGCGTAAACAAACTGACCGGAACCGCGGTGGAAGCCTTGGATCTGCGCGGCGGCGCCGCGCTTATCGTAGCCGGATTGATGGCCGAAGGCATCACCAGTATCAGCGGTGTGCATTATATTGACCGAGGATATGAGGATATTGTAAAAAAGCTCAAATCTTTGGGCGCCGATATTGAGCGAATACAAGTTGACTGATTTTTGACGCAGAAACCAAAAAGATCATGTGTAAAGCATGATCTTTTTTTCCTCTGTTTTTTATCTGCCGAAAATAAATTTTTAAGGGAAATAGGGGGTTTTTCCGCCGATATAAGAAAAAATTTTTGCATTGATAAAATAACGATATTTCTTTATTGCGTCAGTCTGTCGAAAAACCTGTTGGTAAAGAGTAATAGATGTAAAAATTTTTATGCATCACAGGGGAGCCCGCCGGGACGTTTCACGCCTCTCCTGCGCTCTTTGGAATAAAATTTCACCCTCCGAAAAAAGTGTTTCCACTGCCTTAAAAAAAAGCGGACGAAAACTTTATGCCGCGACTTCTTTAGCCGTATCACTTTTTTTGTATTCTGCCGCAAGAATAAAATAACGATATTTTATTCTTGCGGGGTTGTTCTTTTTCATGTATAATACTTTTTGTAAGATGGAGATCTGTTGCAATCTTCTCAATCTATTGGCAAATACAACAGAACTTTATCGGTTTTATTCTATACATGTTTCTATGAGGTGAACAATGAAAATCAAATATTTAGGCACAGCCGCGGCCGAAGGAATCCCCGCTCTTTTTTGTACCTGTGAAACTTGTCAAGCAGCACGCCGTTTAGGCGGCAGAAATATACGCTCACGATCCCAAGCGCTTATCGATGATTCCTTGCTGATTGATTTTCCCTGTGACAGTCTTTATCACGCATGGCTGAACCATCTGGATTTTACACGGCTGCAGCACTGTCTCATTACACACGCTCATGCGGATCATTTCTATGCTCCGGAATTATGCAATTTGCGCAAAGGATTCGCCTCGCTGCCCGAAAACTGGCCTGTTTTTCATGTTTACGGAAGCGAAGATATCAAAACGGCCGGAGCCGAAGCCTTTCAAATCGCACCGGAACATTTGCGCTTTCACCAAATTTCGCCCTTTCAAAGTTTTCAAGCCGGTGAATTGACAATAACGCCCTTAAAAGCGTATCACGGGACGGCGCACCCTTATATTTATATGATTCAGGGAAATGGAAAAACCTTGCTTTATGCCCATGATACCGATGAATTTCCCGACGAAACCTGGTCATTTTTAAACAAGACTAAGCCGCGTTTTGATTTTGTTTCGCTGGATTGCACCGGCGGCGCCCATTCGGACTTACCTTACCGTGCCCATATGTGTTTAGGCCGCAACATTTCCTGTCGTGACCGGATGCGCCGTCAGGGGCTGATTGACGACCGCTCATTGATCTGCCTAAACCACTTTTCGCATAACGGTCTTTCGGTATTATACGACGATTTCCGTAAAATGGCGGAAAAAGAAGGTTTTCTTGTTTCCTATGACTCTATGGAAGTTGAATTTTAATGCTTTGGGAAATCTTTTTCGCATGCGAAATCTTTTTTACCGTATTAAGCTTTTCCTGCATGCGTATCGACAAGTACAAAGCAATTCCTCACACGAGGCGCATACCCGAAAAAGCACTCCTTCTTCTCACCGTTTTAGGTCCTTGGGGAACCTTGACCGCCATGTGCTTTCGCTTAAAAAACGGCAGACATAAAAACCGCAAACCCGTATTTTGGGTGATCGATATTCTTTCTGTTCTGCTGCATCTGGCATTATATGCAGCCCTTATTTTTATCAGCGAATAAACGCCTTTTTTTTCTTTCCTGCGAATTTTGATTTTTTACCGAAATCCGGTAAAAATTCCCATCAAAAAATAGGATTCCTGTTGCGCTGTCTTTTTCCGTACTGTACCGATATCATAAAAAAATTACCCGCGGATCCGAATTTCTGCGGGTAATCTTATACAAAAAAATCGTTTAAATAAAAAAATCTTGTTCCGTTGATGCTTTCTTTATCAAACCCCGAAGATCTTATGATTTTTTCTTTTTCTTCCTATAATAAAATCCGCCTGCGCAAATCATAATAACGATCAGCCCCGTAATACAGGCAGCGAAAGGAAGTCCAAGATCTCCGGTATCTTTGATCTGGTCCTCTCCTTCTAATTGAAGAATCGTTTCATAAGCCTTGATAAGCAATTCACTGTTAGATACCTGCGCTTTCAGATTAACGCTGAGCGCTTGATAAGCTTCCCACGCAGAGAGCACAGCCGACTTATCCGCCAAGGTGATATTTTCAGGCAAAGCCGCTATCTTTTTTATAACATTATTCAGCGGTGTATCATCCAAAATAACAATCTTATCTCTGGCTTGGGCAGAAGAAAAATTCCCGTTGATAATATCCTCCTCCGTAAACACGGTCATCAGTATTTCCATCGCGTTTTCTTCCTGACCGGTAATATATTTTCCTCTTTCACGGTCATATACGGCATAAATCACACCGTTTTCATCCTCTATGGCATCCGGATACGATACATTGCTTCTGCCGTCAAGCAACAGCTGATAAGGCCACGTCTGACCATCGTCAGTAGAAAGCAGCGCGGTAATATGACTGCGTCCGGAATTATTCTTATGGTTTATCAGCAGTAAATTTCCGGAACTCAGCCGCCGAATGAAAAAGCGTGAACCCGGTCCGCCCCAACCTGTATCTGTCATAGCCGACCATGTAGCCCCTCCGTCTGTAGAAAAACTTTGTCCCACTCCGGAGGAAGTCCTCAGCAACAGCCACAAAGCACCGTCGTTTTTCTCGATAATCATTCCCTCGGACCACATCTGTGTTTCCGTGCGAAGCGTTCCCCGAAGATTCCATGTTTTTCCGTTATCCACTGACGCGTAAATCATGGTATCGGTACCGTTTCCGGTCCATGTATAGCTGGAAATCAGCCATGTTCCGTCAGAGGTGACCGTTGGCTTATTCAGCATAACGCCCTCCGCTATTTTTTCCGGTTCTGTCCATATAGGCTGGGAGGCATTTGGATTCTCCGTATAGATCCGCCATACGCCGGATCCGTTTACAAAGAAAAGCCAAAGTCTTCCTTGCGCATCTTTCCAAAGGCAAGGATCGAAGATTCTGGAAAAATAGTCATCTACAACCAATACGGGCGTCCAAGTCTGTCCGTTATCCAAGCTTCTGCTTACAATTGCGTAATTCTCGCTTCCTTCGCCGCTGCCGCCGGAGTACCAGGAAGCCCAAAGGCAGTCCGGCGCTGTTTTTTCAATACCGGGAATACCCTGCCATTGTCTGTTTTGTCTTGCATATCGAGAATCCTGGGCAAAAATTATTTCCGGATCAACAATGACCTCCGGCCCGTTTACCGGATGTTCATCCAGCTGTTCATCCGGTAAAGTTTTAAAAAACACTACCGCCCATTTTTCCAAAGAAAGGGTTTCTCCTGTATTCATATATTTTCCGTACAGTACTACAGATTCCCCTACCTGAGACGATATTTTAAATGGCGACGCATGAAAGAGCACAAAACCTTTCTGCTCCAAAGCAGCTATCTGCGAATTCGGTCCGCTCGTCGGCGTGGCGATATACACATACCCTGCCGAAGCAACGGTAACCGACACGCCATCATCTATCGACGCAGCGATATATGATTTATTCTGCAGATAATCCGGCAGAGTACCGTAAGCATACGCGCGATCCCGAAAAACCATATTTCCTTCCCGTGCGCTGAAGCGAAAATCCTCACTGTTTTGTGATATCACCTCTGCCAAAGGCTGTTGAAAGTCGACTTCGGGAGCCGGCGTTTCAGATAGATCCGTACCGCAAAGAGTGACCCCCCATTTCCCGTAAGAAACCGTATCGCCCACGGCAACCAGCTTTTTATAGAATTCTACCGGTTCGGCTAAAGTACTCCAAAAGGGATAAGAAAGAATATCCGTTTTTACATAACCATCGGCAATCAAATCGGCACCGCGTCCGTTCGGGGCATTTTTAGGCGTCATTACGTATACATAGCCTCCAGCCGTTACCGTAGCGGCGGAACCGCTGTCCAAACCTGCCTTTATAAAGGACATCTCTTCAAACATTTTCGGACGGTTCGCGATACTATAGTTTCTATCCAGAAATACCATTTTATTATTTTCAATGGTTTCAAGCGTATAATTTTGCTGTGGCTGCAGCACCGCCAAATTTTCTTCCGGCACGGAATCCGCAGTAAACCGCAGCGGCTCCGCAGAAGCCAATATAATTCCCCATTTGGTATAGCTTACCGTTTGATTCGCTTTAAAATACTTGCCGAACACGGCAACAGGCTGCGTAATGCCGCTGGAAAGTTTCCAGGAATCAACCGCAATTTTCTGAAATCCCTGTTTCAGCAATACGGCTTCCTGAGAATTTGGCTGCGGATCAGGCGGCGTTAATACATAAAGATAACAATCCTGTAAGGTTGTAGCGCTGCTGCCATCGATGGAGCCGTAAACATATTCCACGCCCTCCATGCACTCAGGATATCCTTTTAAAAAAGGCATGGTAGTACGATCCGTAAAAATCTGTTTGCCTACAGTTACATGCGCGATTTCCGCGCCGCTGCCGGGCTGCAGAAGATTCTGCGCCGCAGCAAAAACGAACTGAACACCTGCTAAGCTGCCTGCCAGAAGCACAAGAACCAGCAGCAGAGAACACCACTTTTTTTGTCCCTTCATTTTTCTTCTCCTTTTTATATTTACTGAAAGTGCCATAAATACGCTTCCATGACAGAACAAAAGAATTTTTCACGTTCTTTTTTACATCACGTAAAGTTTATACCAATGCGTTACAATTTATCGGCGATACACTTTAACCGGCTGCCGGCTGAAACAAGCCGGCCGGCAAGGATATCTTCCTCAGTAATTTTTGCAAACAAAATTTCTCTAGCCGCGTCACTGTGATTTTTATATTCATGACTTCCGCCGCGCTCTCTGTCATATACAATATAAAGATTTCCCTGCGTATCCTCGGTGCCGTCAGGATAGGAAACCGCGCCGCGCTCATCCAGCAATAAAAATCCTTTCCAGCTGACGCAATCGTCCTCCGACAGCATCGCCGTTAAATTGTTGCGTCCCTGAAAATGATAATGATTGACCAATAAAATTCGGCCTGAAGCCAGTTTTCTGATAAAAAACCGGGAATTTGGTCCGCTGATTCCGCTGTCTTCTCCGGGGGTCCAGGTTTTCCCTCCGTCATAAGAAAAGCTCCTCCCGATACCATAATGTGTACGCACCAGCATAAGAAGCCGTCCGTCTGAAAGTTCCACCGTCATATGCTCATCAAAACACCGGTTGGGAATATCCGCACTGCCCAAAAGAGTTATTGTTTGTCCATGATCCGTTGACGCGTATACGTTAGAAAAACGCTCTGCTTTTATGCCTTCCACCACCGGCATTCCCGAATAACAGGCGTCGGTCCATATCGCGCAGGGAAACAGCCATGTTCCGTTTTTTAAAACGGTCGGTTTATTCATCATGACCCCGTTGGCAAAGCGGAAAGGCTCCGTAAAAGCAAGCGTTTCCTCCTCCGGCCGGTCGCATCGAACATACCATACGCCCCCTACGCCGTCAAATTGCCCCGTTTCCTGCTGAGACCAAAACCACCACAGTCTTCCCATCGGATCGATCCATAAGCAGGGATCAAAGGCACGCGCGGGAAATTGAGGCGCGTTAACCGCAAGAATATCGCTCCAGGTAACACCGTCGTCATCGCTTTTTTTCAGAACCACATAGTTTCCCGGTGCTTCTGTTTCTCCGCCGCTGTAAAACGTTATGAACAACCGGCCTCCTTTGGTTTTTTCAATGCCGGGGATTCCCTGCCAAAGCCGATGTTCTTTCTGGTATGCGCTAAGGGCATGCCGATCGGTAATAAACATAGCAACTTCTCCTTTACAAAACCTTTTATCGCAATACATCAACGCAATTATATAACATAGTTTTCTATATGTAAATTACCAATATGATAAAAACATTGCAAATCCTATCAATCTATGTTATGATATTTTTATGAAGAATTATTATGTTGAAAGAAAAACAGAATACAAAAAGATCACGTTCCGATATGCAGTAGGCGAATCTATTGAAAAGGGAAGAGAAATTCATTCCTACCACGAACTCCTTTATTTTATAAACGGAAACGGTAAATTTCTATCCGAATCGCTGCAAGAAGATCTGACAGGAGGAATGCTGTTCTTCATTCCCAAAAAATCATACCATCAATTCAGTCTTTATGACAGCAAAAATTATACAAGGCTGGTTCTCTATTTTCCGGATTTACCGGAATTAGAAAACATTTTATGCTGCTTAAAAGACAGTACCAAAATTTTTTCGGAACTTACCCCTTTTACGAAAATTCTGTTGAATAAGACGATCGAAATTTTAAACGGCGGCGCTTTGGCCGCGGACAGTCAAATTTATTTATACGGTATTTTTCTTTCTTTGCTTTCGGAACTGAAAATAAATTTTTCTAAATTAACCGCACCTTCTTTTACCCCCCAGAATACTCTGATTATAAAATGCATTGAATATATTCAAAAAAATCTGACAAAACAGTTATCGGTTTCAGATATCGCCGGCGCTATGCATGTTTCTTCCTCTACTTTATTCAAATGCTTTCAAAAGCATCTGGGAACTTCCGTGTATAAATATATTACCGATAAAAGGGTGTTGTTGGGGCACGAACTGATACAAGCCGGAGAAAGACCTACGGATATATACTATAAATGCGGATATAACGATTACGCCTCTTTTTATAAGGCTTATATAAAAACTTTTGGTTTCTCGCCTAAGCAAGAAATAAAAACGCTTTCCAATACAAAAGGGCATAAAAAATAAAAAATATTTTTTCCGCGCATACTAAAAATACCTCTGCGAATCTACACAGAGGTATTTTGTTTTTATCTAACTCATAGTTGCTTTCCGTAAAGAAAGCACTTCATGCTTACAAATTTTCAGTCATTAAAATCTTTTTTATTCTTTATAATTTCCCCGGTTCTGGCATTGAGTTCATATTCATATTCCAAATTGCCCGCTTCAAATTCTATCTCATAAATGAGAAGACCGTCCTCATAATCTGTTTCAATATCCAGTTTTCGGGCGTCCGAAGCCTGAATACCCGCATGAGCGAAAACGATTTCCCGCGCCTTGTCCACACCGATTAAATCCGTGCCCGAGGTATCCGGCTGGGGTGTTGGCTGGGGTACGGAAGGCGTCGCTACCGGAACGGAAACAGCATCATCCTGCCTCTCTGTTTTATGCTCAATGATATCTCCGGTTTGTGCTTCTATTTCATACTCATATTCAAAGCCGGCGGATATAAAATCCACTTCATAAATCATCACTCCGTCATCACAATCCAGCTTTACCTCCAACAGCTGCGCGGCATCAGTCTGCACATTGGCATGGGTAAGAGCAATCTCCTGTGCTTTCTGCGCGCCGATATATTTTTCAGTGCTGGCCGTGCCCACAGAATCAATATTTTCCGGCAAAGTCTGTTTGGAAGACAGCAGCAAGTTTAATTCATTGATAGAAAGCGGCACCAGACTGCTGAAATTATACATCGGTTCAAGATCCGTAATCTGCTGAATAAGCTGTGCCTTTCCCATGGTAATGCCATACGTTTGCGCGAGTTCCTGAAGCCGGCTGTCCTCAGAAACAGTCTGGCTCAGAACAGCACCGCTGAACGTATCCGTTTGCAGCAGAGAATTTACCTCCTGGGTAAGTTTTTCTTTCAGCGCAACACTCTTGGCTTGATCGCCATGTTCCACGCTGATCAGAATGGAGTTGGAAAGTTCACTGAGGTAGCCGTTCTTCAGCATTGCTCCGATCAGAGCGTTCACCGTAACTTCTAGACTGCTGCCTTTAAAATCCATATTCCCGATAACCGTCTCAGCATCGTTGTTCAGCGCATAAACGGCAAGAACTTTTTCTTTTTCATTCACTTGAATCTCAATGCTCGGATTCACATCCAAGGATACGGTAGAGGCTACCGCGTAATTGGTACGGTATATCAAAAGTCCCGCAAAAGCACCGACAGCAACTATCAACGCCGCCGCGGCCGCAACCCACTTGATCCACATATTTGATTTTTTCTGTTCCGTTATCATAATTATGTTTCCTTTCTTTTCCCGGCAATCACTGAGCACAGAATGCAGAACATCCGGCATAGAATTTGATACCGCCTGTTTAATTTTTTTCTCTATGTTCTTCATTCGTTTTGCTCTCCTTTCATAAAATGATGTTGCAGTTTTTTTATCGCCCTGTTGTATTTTGAAAGAACCGTAGCAAGATTCAGCGAAAGTATTTGCGCGATCTCCCGGTGTTTCATCCCGGAAACGGCGTGCAGCATAACAATTTGACGTTCCTGATCCGAAAGCAATTTCATGCAGGCTTCAAGTGTCAATCGGTCCTCGGGCCCTGCGGCGTCGGTATATAAATCCGATTCTTTGAAAGCAGCGGCACCGCGCTTCTGACGGTCCCTAAGCTTTCCCAGACACAAGTTCTTTGCAATGGTAATGATCCAGGCCATCGGTTTTCCGTACGAACGGTACCCCGCCGCGGCTGAATATATGCTCAGATAGCAATCGTGCAGAACATCTTCGGCATCCTGTCTGTTCTTCAAAATGGAAAGCGCAAAACCATATACGGAAGCACTGGTAGCGTTATACAGTATAGATAAAGCCTCTGTGTCTTGTGCGGCAATTCTTTCAAGAAGCGCTTCCAGCGTATCGGCATCCGTATTTTCATATTTACTTGCTGACGTCAAACAAATAAACAGCATGGTCTTTCTCCTTTCATATAGTTAATGCGCAAAAGCCGTATTTTATTGCATGCATAAAAAAATTTTTTATCAAAAAAATTTTTCAAAGTGTCAAAAAGCTCATCCAAAAAGTTGTATGAAAAATTTTTCCGTACGGCAAAAGAAGGGGCTGATTTTATTGTAATATATTTTCTGCTGTTCTTCAATCACTTTCTTGATTCTTACAGTAAAAAAGAGCTCCTGCCCTACAGCAACAGCCCTTTTTTTAAATGCCGCTTTTTATACCATATTGGTATACCCCATTAAAAATTCGTCGACTTCTTTCGCCGCGGCTCTTCCCTCAGCAATAGCCCACACGACAAGAGATTGTCCTCTGTGCATATCACCGGCAGTAAAAACTTTATTGACATTCGTCGCGTATTTTTCCGCTTGCGTCTTTACATTGGAGCGTTCATTCGCTTCCACGCCAAAGGCCTGTAACGTATAACTTTCCGCCCCCAAAAAGCCTGCGGCAATCAACAGCATATCCGCAGGTAGCTCTTGTTCCGTTCCGGCAAGCTCACGCATTGCCATACGGCCCGTCTTTTCCTCTTTTTCAAAAGCTACCTTTACGATTCTTACCGCCTTAAGCTTTCCCTGTTCATCCTTAAGCAATTCCTTTACCGTTGTTTCATAGATCCGGGGGTCACTTCCGAATACGGCAATCGCTTCCTGCTGACCGTAATCCGTCTTACAGATCCGGGGCCACTGCGGCCAAGGATTGCTTGCCGCTCTTTTCCGGGGAAGACAAGGCATCATTTCAATTTGCGTAACTTTGGCGCAGCCATGACGGATGCAAGTTCCCACACAGTCATTTCCGGTATCGCCTCCGCCGACAATGACAACCTGCTTTCCGTCAGCGGAAATATAATCGCCTTGCGGAATTCCGTCTTTCAAGGCTCTTGTGGTAGAAGAAAGAAAATCTACCGCAAAATATACCCCTTCGGCATCCCTGCCGGGTACGGTAAGATCTCTGGCATGCTTGGCACCGCAGCATAGAACGACGGCATCATATTCGGCCATAATTTCCTCCGCGCTGATATTTTTGCCGATATCTGCATTTAAAACAAATTTTATTCCCTCGGCCTCCATCAACGCAATCCGGCGCTCGATGATTTCTTTCTCCAATTTCATGTTGGGAATCCCATACATCATAAGACCGCCCGGCCGATCCTCCCGTTCAAAGACTGTCACTTCATGTCCGCGCATATTCAATCGATCGGCGACAGCAAGCCCTGCCGGACCGGCACCGATCACCGCTACTTTTTTCCCGGTGGAAACATTTTTCTTTCTCGGCTTCATCAAGCCGTGACGAAATCCATATTCAATAATGCTGTATTCATTTTCTCTTACCGTAACAGGGTTTCCGTAAAGGCCGCAGGAGCAGGCCGCTTCGCATAGCGCGGGACATACTCTGCTGGTAAATTCGGGAAAACTGCTCGTTTTGGTCAATCGGGAAAGCGCGTGTTCCATGTGCCCCTGATAGACCTCATCATTCCATTCAGGTATCAAATTATGCAGAGGACACCCCGAAACCATTCCGTTCAGGCGCATAGCCGATTGACAAAACGGTACACCGCAAGCCATACATCGCGCGCCTTGTTCCTTTCTTTCTTTTTCAGAAAGCTCCTGATGAAATTCCCGAAAATTTTTTATTCTCTCCCTCGGTTCCTGCGCCGGGTTATTTGTTCTTTCAAATTCTAAAAATCCGGTAGGCTTTCCCATTTTGTTTCTCCCCCTCACCTTGTCATGGAATAAAAGGCTTCCAACTCCGCCTGTTCACGGCTGATTCCCTTTTCCTCAAGCCGACCGATAGCCGTAAGCATATTATTATAATCATTAGGAATAATCTTCTTAAAATACGGCAGCATCTGCGTAAAATTCTCAAGGATTTCCCGTCCTGTCTGTGATCCCGTTTCTCTTACATGTGCCTGTATCAGCGCGCGAAGTTCCTCAATATCATATTTTTCCGTTACATCGGTCATCTTGACCATTTCTTTATTCAATCGCAGATAAAAATCATGCTTTCTGTCCAGTACGTAAGCAATCCCGCCGGACATTCCGGCTGCAAAATTCTTGCCTGTTGTTCCCAGTACCACAACCCGGCCGCCTGTCATATATTCACAGCCATGATCGCCCACACCTTCTACTACGGCCACCGCACCGGAATTACGTACACAAAAACGCTCGCCGGCCACACCGTTGATAAAAGCTTTACCGCTTGTTGCACCATAAAGAGCAACGTTACCGATCAGGATATTTTCATCGGCCCTGAATCGGCTTTCCTTGGGGGGATATACCACCAGTTTTCCTCCGGATAGGCCTTTACCGAAATAGTCATTGGAGTCTCCTTCCAGCCGAAGCGTAAGACCTTGAGGAATAAACGCCCCGAAGCTCTGTCCGCCTCCGCCGGTGCAATGCACGGTATACGTATCCTCCGAAAGCGTATTTCCGTATTTTTTTGTAATCTCCGAACCTAAAATCGTCCCCAACGTTCTGTTCGTGCTGGAAACCGTTATCCTTTCGCAATGGCCGGTTCCCTTTTTGATATAAGGCATAAACTTTTTTAACAGCACCGCCATATCCACGGTTTTTTCCAGTTGAAAATCAAATACATTTCGGGGATCAAAATGCACCTTGCCGTCAATAGGCTCCTGCCGGGCAAGTACTCTGGAAAGGTCTACCGAGGCGGCTCTTTGAGTAATATGATTCTTCCGCAGGGCAATCAAATCCGTTCTTCCCACCAGTTCATTGACGCTTCTGATACCCAGGCGAGCCATGATCTCGCGCAGCTGCCGGGCAATAAACAGCATAAAATTCATCACATATTCCGGCTTACCGCAAAAACGCTTGCGAAGTTCAGGATTCTGTGTGGCGATACCCGCGGGGCAAGTATCCAAATTACATACCCGCATCATCAGGCAGCCCATAGCCACAAGAGGAGCCGTTGCAAAACCGAATTCCTCAGCGCCTAAAATACAGGCAATAGCCACATCCCTTCCGGTCATCAGCTTTCCGTCCGCCTCAAGCGCGACGCGTGAACGAAGACCGTTTTGTATCAATGTTTGATGCGCTTCGGCAAGCCCTAATTCCCAAGGCAGCCCCGCATGATGGATCGAACTTTGAGGTGCCGCGCCCGTACCGCCGTCATAACCGGAAATCAATACCACCTGTGCGCCGGCCTTAGCCACGCCTGCGGCAATGGTGCCAACCCCTGCTTCGGAAACCAGTTTTACCGAAATTCGGGCATCACGATTGGCATTTTTTAAATCATAGATCAATTGAGCCAAATCTTCAATCGAATAAATATCATGATGCGGCGGAGGAGAAATCAGCGAAACGCCGGGGGTAGAATATCTTGTTTTTGCAATCCACGGATACACTTTCTTTCCCGGAAGATGTCCGCCTTCGCCGGGTTTAGCGCCCTGAGCCATTTTAATTTGTATTTCCTTGGCTGAAACCAGATATTCACTGGTCACACCAAAGCGGCCGGAAGCCACTTGCTTGATAGCGCTGTTTTTGCTGCTGCCCAAGCGCTGCGGCATCTCTCCCCCTTCGCCGGAATTTGATTTTCCTCCCAGCCTGTTCATTGCCTCGGCCATACACTCATGTGCTTCCTGAGAAATCGAACCGTAGGACATCGCGCCGGTCTTAAACCGTTTTACGATTTCCTCTTCCGGTTCCACCTCTTCTACAGGAATCGCATGGCATTTTTCAAAATCAAAGGCAAGCAGCCCGCGCAATGTGTGAGGAATATCGTTATCCACCATAGCGGAATACTCGCAAAAACGCTGATAGTCACCGTTCATGACCGCCTGCCGCAAAGCAACGATAACCTCAGGGCTATACAGATGATCTTCCTTATTGGGTCCCGAACGCAGCTTGTGAATGCCGATGCTGTCCAACGTAGTATCCACTCCCAAGCCTAACGGATCAAAGGCATGAGAATGTCTCCACTCTACCCCTTCGCCGATCTCCTTCAGCCCGATGCCGCCCACGCGGGACACGGTATTGGTAAAATATTTTTCTATCACATCCTGCCGAATGCCCACGGCTTCAAAAATTTGTGCCGACTGATACGACTGCAGCGTAGAAATTCCCATTTTGGAAGCAATTTTTACAATCCCGTGAAGAATGGCATTGTTATAATCTTTAACAGCGGCACTGTATTCTTTATCCAGCAGCCCCTTTTCTATCAATTCCACAATACATTCATGTGCGAGATACGGGTTGATGGCTCTTGCGCCATACCCTAACAGCGTGGCAAACTGATGAACATCGCGGGGTTCGGCACTCTCTAAGATGACGGAAACGCTGGTACGTTTTTTGGTACGCACCAAATACTGCTCCAAAGCGGAAACCGCCAAAAGGGACGGAATAGCCACATGGTTTTCATCCACGCCTCTATCCGAGAGAATAATGATATTGGCGCCGCCGGCATAGGCTCTGTCACAGCTGATAAACATACGATCCAATGCTTTTTCCAGCGATGTATTTTTATAGTAAAGGATAGATACCGTTTCCACACAAAAGCCGGGTTTTTTCATCGCTTTGATCTTAGCAAGATCCCCGCCGGAGAGAATGGGATTTTGTATTTGCAAAACCGCGCAGTTTTCAGCTTTCTCCTGCAAAAGATTTCCGTCGCTTCCTATATAAACAGTGGTATCCGTAACAATTTCCTCCCGAATCGCATCGATGGGGGGATTGGTGACCTGCGCAAAAAGCTGCTTAAAATAGTTAAACAGCGGCTGATGCTTTTCCGAAAGCACTGCCAAAGGAATATCGGTTCCCATGGACGCCGTAGCTTCTATACCGTTCTGTGCCATGGGCAGAATAGAATCTTTTACATCCTCATACGTATAACCGAATGCTTTATACAGCCGGTCACGGTAAGCCTGCTCAAATTTTTCAAGCTTTTTGTTTGGCAGCGGAAGGTCCTTTAACTGCACAAGATTCTGATCCAGCCATTCGCCGTAGGGCTGACGCGCGGCATAAGCCTGTTTACATTCCTCATCGGAAATCACACGCTTTTTCACTGTATCCACCAACAGCATTTTCCCGGGCTGAAGCCTGGACTTTTGTATGATTTTTTCGGGCGGAATATCGAGCACACCCACTTCGGAAGAGAGAATCAGCGTATGATCATCGGTAATATAATATCTTGAAGGACGCAGGCCGTTGCGATCCAGCACAGCGCCTACGGTATCGCCGTCGGAAAACAAAATAGACGCCGGGCCGTCCCAAGGCTCCATCATGGTAGCATAATAATGGTACATATCCCGTTTGTTTCGATCCATATCTTTGGCGTTGCGCCAAGGTTCGGGAATCAGAATCATCACGGCAAGGGGCAAATCCATACCGTTCATCACCAAAAATTCCAGGGTATTATCCAGCATAGCCGAGTCTGACCCGGAAGCATTCACTACCGGAAGAACCTTATCAATATCTTTTTGCATAATCGGCGAGAACATCGTTTCTTCCCGGGCAAGCATTCTATCCACATTGCCGCGAATGGTATTGATTTCACCGTTATGCAAAATGAACCTGTTGGGGTGCGCTCTGTCCCAGCTGGGATTGGTGTTGGTTGAAAAGCGTGAATGCACCAACGCAATAGCGCTTTCATATCTTTCATCCTGAAGATCCAAATAGAACGTACGCAGCTGATGGACAAGGAACATACCTTTATAGACGATGGTACGCGAAGAAAGGGACGCTACATACGTATTATCGTTGCTCTGTTCAAATTCCCTGCGAATGATATAAAGCTTACGGTCAAAAGGAAGTCCGCGGGGCGTATTCTCCGGACGTTTCAAAAAGCACTGCATAATACAGGGCATACAATCCCTTGCTTTTTGACCCAAAATTTCGGCCCGTACCGGAACGGTTCTCCATCCCAAAAACGTGACGCCCTCTTTTTCGGCAATCAGCTCCAACATTTTACGAGCCTGATCGCGCGCCAAACGCTCTGTAGGAAAGAAAAACATTCCTATACCGTAATCGCGTTCCTGACCAATTTCCATTCCGGCTTCAGAAGCCGCCGCGGAGAAAAAGCGATGGGAGATCTGCACCATAATGCCCACGCCGTCGCCGGTTTCACCGGTGGCGTCTTTTCCGGCACGATGCTCCAGCTTTTCCACAATATGCAGCGCGTTATCCACTACACTGTGCGTTTTTACGCCGTCGATATGCACAACGGCACCGATTCCGCAGGCATCATGCTCAAACTGCCGCTCATATAACGTTCTTTCCATAAATTCTTCTTCCCCTTTTATCAAAAAAAGACGCATCCCAACCGTATTGGAAAACGCCTTTGCTTCACGTATACTATAGCACAAAAAATTTTTTCAGTCAAATCATTTTATAAAAAAATTTTTAACCGAAAATATTCCGTAAACTCTACCCGACGTTTATTGCTTTTTCCGCCGATTTATTTTACAATAGAGTTACCGTTTTTAAAGGAAAGGAATAGGCAAATGAATGCTGTAAAAATCGGAGCACTAATAAAAACGCTGCGGCTTGAAAAGGATATGACCCAAAAACAGCTTGGTGAAAAACTGGCTGTCAGCGATAAAACCGTTTCAAAATGGGAGCGCGGCGCGGGCTGCCCGGATATTTCAATCATACCGCTGATTTCTTCTTTGTTCAAAGTGAATATCAGCCAATTTCTTTCCGGAGATCTGAGTGAAAATGATTTTGACGGAGGCAATATGAAAAATACAAAATTCTACGTATGTCCTGTTTGCTTGAGTATGACCTGTTCCCTCGGCGGCGCGTCTGTCTGCTGCTGCGGCCGCGCCTTGGACGCTCTGGAACCGAAAAAAGCCGAAGAGCATGAAAAGCTGTTGGTGGAAAATGTTGAGGATGAATATTTTATTCAAAGCAATCATCCCATGACGAAACAAAATTATATTCCCTTTGTGGCTTTTTTATCCGGCGGAAATTTAAGTATTTTCCGGCAATATCCCGAATGGGATCTGCAAGTACGGATTCCCGCCCGCGGCCACGGCCGCTTACTTTGGTTTTCTACCACAGAGGGTCTGCTGTATATGAATCTGTAAGAATCCGGTTTATTCGGCTATTAAAACAAAGGAAACAAAATTTTCCCGGCATGGGCCGGGGTGATTCCGAAGAATACGCCCGGATAAAAAACGGTTTCCCGAAGCGAATCGGGAAAACGGGCAAAAAAAAAAGCCCGGGCGGTGAAACAAAGGCCCTTGCAAAAAACCCAAAGAGCGCGGCAAAAGTGAGGGAAAGCCGGCCGGTGGGGCGGTAAAAAGCCGGAAAGAAATTGAAAATACTCACGGAAACAGTTGCCCAAAAACAGAA